>JANXTP010000244.1 GCA_025352345.1 Burkholderiales bacterium
CCCGCACGCTGAGATGCACGTGCGGATTGGCCTGGTGGTCGTGCAGCACCATCACGTACTTGTGATCGGCCAGCTCCGTCCGCGCGAACTCGCGCGCCGCGCGCTGCACCGTCAAGGGAGCGGTTCCACGCGGCATCGACAGCATGATGTTGAAAGCTTCGCGCCGATCTCCGACGTCGTCGATCAGCGTGCCACCAAAGCGCCAGTCGTCGGCGAGATCGTGCAGCGTCTCCTTGCCGCGCAGGGTCTCACCGCGCTCGTCCTCGATCTCGAGCCGGCCGTTCTTGCTGATGTAGCGGAAGTGCGCGGCAATGGCCTTCATGCCGCGCCCACCTCCGGTGACCTTGACCATGACCTGCGGCGCACGGCGAACCACGGTGGCTTCGATGCGCTCGCGGATCGCGGCAGCACGTTGACGCGCAGAGTCTCCGTTCAGCTTGGGCTGCGGCTTCACTTTGACGACCCGGTTGCCAGGGAAAAAAAGGCGGTCACCCCACGTGATCAGGACGCCATCGATGTTTGGTGCTTGAGACATGGAAACCTCCGGTGGGTCATGTGGTGGGAAGCGTCGATGCATCGGAGCTGCGGCTGCGCGGTCGCAGGTCAGCCAGGACGCTGGCGGCCAACATCAGGTGGCGGCGCACGTCGCCGGCCAGCGTGTCCAGCATGTCGCGGCACCCCAACGCCGGCCGCACGTTGCCTTCGCGCAGCAGTGAGGTCAGGTGGTGGATGTTCCGGCTGAGCGTCGAGAGTTCGGCGCTGGAGGCGACGAGCGTGGCGATGTGGTCTGTGCGGCTGGCACCGCTGGTCAACACCGGCACATTGGCAATCAGCCCCGATAGATAGGCACCGCGCGACTGGCCCGCTGCGCGCGCGCCGGCCGCGAGCAGCGAAGCCTCGTCGGGCGTCATGCGGATCGACAGCTTGACGCTGGCCGCGGTCGAAGTGGCGCCAGGCGAGGTCGCGTGCTGGTCGGCGGCTGCCGTGGCAAGACCAAGCTCGCGCGCCACTGCACGGCGAACCAGTACCGAAACACTGACTCGCTGCGCCTGCGCACACGCCGCCAGCGCGGCCTTCAAGCCGCGCATATCGACTGTGACGAAGTCATGGGAGGGGGTGTTCATGAGCCGACGAATGGAGGGAAGCGAAGCGCTTGTGAAACTGGCGGCAGGCCGCCTATCTCTGCACTCACCTACGCATTCATATTCGTCTCGAATTGAGGTCCACCGACCGATGATTTGGAGCCTTGAATCATCGCGAGACGCAGCGACCGGCGCGCGTGTCAAGCCGCTTGACAACCCCGCGGCAGCCGAAGACCGCGCCGGACGGCAGACGATCCGCACCGAAGCAGCTCGCCAGCGAGGCAGTGCCCCGCATCGGTACGATGGTCGGCCAAACGGAAGGGGAAACCGTGCCAGCAGCAAAGCGAGTATTTAGAGGCGAAGACAGCATCAACGCCGAGCTGATCAGTAGAAATGCGGTCGCGCCATTCCTGACAGAACGCGGCTTCGACGTGCTTGAGGACAAGCGCAACGTGGCGGGCACAGCGATCGAGCAGTTCGTGACGGCACGGTCGGCCGATGGCCAACTGCTGAAGATGCGGGTGCGCATCTGTTGGCGGAGAGAGGGACGAAATGCGAGCGAACGGAAGTACGCCGCGGCGCAATTGCGCGCGCGCCTGCGGGGTGACAACTGGGAGGGCACGCTGCGCTTCATCGTGGATCGCGATCAAGCCCACGGGAACACGCACAACCTGATCGTCCAGCGGGACGGCGCGTCGATTGACTTTGCTGCGCTCATCCCGAGGGATGCGCTCATGCCGATCTGGATTCGTCAGCGAGACATCAGCGATGACCTGCATCGGCGTGGTTTGATGAAGAGGATCACGAAGAACCACGCGATGAATGGGGCCAGTCCGACGATCTGGCTTCAAGACGACCGAACGCCCGATGCGCACGAGGTTGCCGACGCGCTTTGGGCATGGCCGGGGGTCGTGGACCTCGCCAAGCTTGGCCCTGCGGGTTCTGGGGCAGCGGACGACACATTCGACGACTGCCCTGGAACGGACTATTCAACGCTCGGCAGCGACGGTGCGCCGAGGCGCACTGTTGTTCGCTCCGAGGTGAAGCGCGACCCACGGGTGCGGCGGGCGGTACTTGCCCGAACGTCTGGCTGCGAACGGGAAGATTGCGCTGAGCGTCGAGACTACCCCGGCTTCCTGGACGTGCACCATATCCTCGGTGTCGAAAAAAGCGACCGTGCGTGGAACTGCGTGGCGCTGTGTCCGAACTGCCATCGCGAGGCGCACTTTGCACCAGACGCTGACGACCTGAACGCCCAGCTCCTGGCCTACGCGGAGCAGTTCAGGCAAAACGGCTAGCTGGACGAGTTGGGGCCGGCTCATCCAGCGACAGGCCTGGTTGTGGCCTGCCAACAGCAGGCGAGGCGGCGTGTCCGATTGAACGTGTCAAGCCGCTTGACAACCCCTCAGCGACCCACGAACCCACGCAGCTTCAGCGACGAGGCCGGAGCCAACAGGCGCGGTCCGCCGGTGAGAGGGCGCACGTACAGGTGCCCCTCTTTCCGGGGCGCGACGGACACGACGAGCTGGTAGTCCTGCCCGTCCATCTCGACGTGCAGGCTTCGATTGCTCTGCCGATGAGGTCTCGGCGGCACGTCGGGCGAGGGCCTCGTCGGGTCGCTTGATGCTTCGGTCGCTGATGCAGCATCCACGGCCTGAAGCAAAGCCGAGACGCCCGGCCCTGCAGAACCGATGACCGTGCCCGACAACTCCGCACGCAGCGCCGAGATGCCGTCGCGTGTGATGGACTCGCGATCTGAAGTCCAGGCTTCGATGAACTGCGGATGCTCGCCATGCAGCCTGCGCAGCTCGTACAGTTCGGTCATGCCCTTGCATCGGCCCTGTCGATAGGCATCGAGCAGCCAGTCCGGCGGTTCGATCAACGCCGTGGCCAGCGTCACATACTGCCGGCTCTTGCCCAGGCGCTTGGCGATCTCGGCC
>JANXTP010000253.1 GCA_025352345.1 Burkholderiales bacterium
GGCCGAGAGATTGGCGAGCATCTTGTGCGGGCCGCCGGAGGCAGAGGCGAAATCGGCCTTGCCGAGCTGGTCGGCGGTCAGTGCAATCGCCGTCTCGGCGTCCGGCACCCGCAGCAGCGCTTCGGCCAGGCGCATCAGCGCCAGACCCTCCGCGCTGGAGATCGGGTATTCGCGCAGCAGCGACTCCAGCGCCCAGAACGGGGCGGGCTGGTCGCGCACCGCCTGCACCCAGGGCCGCGCCTTCTCGATGACGCGAGGCCAATCCAGCACTGTCTGCACTGTCGGTGCGAGACGAGTCAGCACGTCGAGCTCGGCGCGTGCCGGGTGCGGCAGGCGGGCGCGTTCGGGTGCAGCGGAAAAAGCAATCAGCACAGTGGGCATCGCAAGCTCCCAGGCGTGTCAACGGTCTGGTCAGCGCGCGCCGAAGATCGCGGTACCGACGCGCACGATCGTGGCACCCTCGGCAATCGCGGCCTCCAGATCGGCGGTCATGCCCATCGACAGCGTGTCGACGTCGAGACCGTCGCGCTGCAAGCCAGCCAGCAGTTCACGCAGTCGGGCGTGCGGGACGCGTTGCGCGGCCACATCGACCGCCGGCGCAGGCACCGCCATCAGGCCACGCAGCCGGACGCGCGGCAAGGCCGCGACCGCCCGCGCGACATCAGGCACCTCGCCGACCGCCACGCCGCTCTTGCTGACCTCGCCGCTGATGTTGACCTGCAGGCACAGCTGCAACGGCGGCAGTCCGGCCGGGCGCTGCTCGCTCAGGCGCTGGGCGATCTTCAGCCGATCGACCGTGTGCACCCAGTCGAATGCCTCGGCCACCACGCGGGTCTTGTTGCTTTGCAGCGGGCCGATCAGGTGCCACTGGAGGCGGTCACGCAGATCCGCCAGCGCAGCGATCTTGTCGATCGCCTCCTGCACATAGTTCTCGCCGAAGCTGCGTTCGCCAGCGTCGAAGGCCGCCCGCACGGTGTCGGCCGGAAACGTCTTGCCCACGGCCAGCAACGTGACGCTTTGCACGGGCCGCCGGGCCAGTGCACAGGCCGCAGCGATGCGCCGGTGCACTTCCTGTATGTTTTCAGCGATCGTCGCCATAATCTTCGGCAGTATCTGCCGATAACAGCGGCACCGCAGCGCAAAGCCGCTGTTGCCGCCCCCGCCCGTCGACACCGCCTCAAGCGAGACCCATGGACATCACCCAACTGCTGGCGTTTTCGGTCAAGAACAAAGCATCCGACCTGCACCTGTCATCTGGCCTGCCGCCGATGATCCGGGTCAACGGCGATGTGCGCAGGATCAACGTGGACCCGCTGGAGCACAAAGACGTGCACGCGATGGTCTACGACATCATGAACGACTCGCAGCGCAAGGCTTACGAGGAAGTTCTGGAGTGCGACTTCTCGTTCGAAATTCAGGGCCTGGCGCGTTTTCGCGTCAACGCCTTCAACCACAACCGCGGCGCGGGCGCGGTGTTCCGCACCATCCCGTCGAAGATACTGACGCTGGAACAACTGAACACGCCAAAAATCTTTGCCGAGCTGGCCTTGAAGCCGCGCGGCATGGTGCTGGTGACCGGGCCGACCGGCTCCGGCAAATCGACCACGCTGGCGGCGATGGTCAACCACCTGAACGAAAACGAATACGGCCACGTGCTGACAGTCGAAGACCCGATCGAGTTCGTGCACGAGTCGAAGAAGTGCCTGATCAACCAGCGCGAGGTCGGCCCGCACACGCTCAGCTTCAACAACGCGCTGCGCTCGGCGCTGCGCGAAGACCCGGACGCGATCCTGGTCGGCGAAATGCGGGATCTGGAAACCATCCGCCTGGCGCTGACGGCCGCTGAAACCGGCCACCTGGTGTTCGGCACGCTGCACACCTCCAGCGCGGCCAAGACGGTCGACCGGATCGTTGACGTCTTCCCGGCGGCCGAGAAGGAAATGGTGCGCGCGATGCTGTCGGAATCGCTGATCGGCGTCATCTCGCAGACGCTGTGCAAGACCAAGGATGGCACCGGCCGCGTCGCCGCCCACGAAATCATGCTGGGCACCGCTGCCATCCGTAACCTGATCCGCGAGAGCAAGATCGCGCAGATGTATTCGGTGATCCAGACCGGCAACAGCGTCGGCATGCAGACGCTGGATCAGAACCTCGCCGACCTGGTGCGACGCAATGTCGTGGCGCCGGCTGAAGCCCGTGCCAAAGCGAAATTCCCGGAAAACTTCCCGGGATGAGTGACTGCCTTCCTGTCGCTGCGCGCCTGTTTTTCTAAGGATCCATCATGGAACGTGATCAGGCCTCGAAATTCGTCAACGACCTGCTGCGCCTGATGGTGTCGCGCAGCGGCTCGGACCTGTTCCTGACCTCCGACTTTCCGCCAGCGATCAAGGTCGATGGCAAGGTCACGAAGGTGTCGCCGCAGCCACTGACCGGTCAGCACACGATGGCGCTGGCCCGCGCGGTGATGAACGACAAGCAGTCGGGTGAGTTCGAGCGCACGAAGGAATGCAATTTCGCGATCTCGCCGCAAGGCATCGGGCGCTTCCGCGTCAACGCCTTCGTGCAGCAGGGCCACGTCGGCATGGTGATGCGGACCATTCCGCAAACGCTGCCGACGATCGATTCGCTGAACCTGCCAAAGGTGCTCAAGGACGTCGCGATGACCAAGCGCGGCCTGGTGATCTTCGTCGGCGCCACCGGCTCGGGCAAGAGCACCTCGCTGGCGGCGATGGTGGACTACCGCAACGAGAACTCGTTCGGCCACATCATCACGATCGAAGACCCGGTCGAATTCGTGCATCCGCACAAGAACTGCATCGTCACCCAGCGCGAGGTTGGCATCGACACCGAGGGCTGGGAAGCCGCGCTGAAGAACACACTGCGGCAGGCGCCCGACGTGATCTTGATGGGTGAGATCCGCGACCGCGAGACGATGGAGCACGCGGTCGCCTTCGCCGAAACCGGCCACCTGTGCATGGCCACACTGCACGCGAACAGCGCCAACCAGGCACTCGACCGGATCATCAACTTCTTCCCCGAAGAGCGGCGCGCGCAGCTGCTGATGGATTTGTCATTGAACCTGAAGGGGCTGGTCTCGCAGCGCCTGCTGCCGCGCCAGGAGGGCAAGGGCCGCGTGGCAGCGGTCGAGATCATGCTGAATTCGCCGCTGATCTCCGACCTGATCTTCAAGGGCGAAGTCGCCGAGATCAAGGAAATCATGAAGCGCTCGCGCGAGATGGGCATGCAGACCTTCGACCAGAGCCTGTTCGACCTGTACGAGGCGCGATCGGTGACCTACGAAGACGCGCTGCGCAATGCCGATTCGGTCAACGACCTGCGCCTGGCGATCAAGCTGCGCAGCAAGGATGCGATCAACCGCGACATGAACAAGGGTACCGAGCATCTGGGGATCGTCTGACCGTGCCGGAGACGGCCGGCGCCATTGCCGCG
>JANXTP010000255.1 GCA_025352345.1 Burkholderiales bacterium
TTGGGCGAGATGTACTGCTCGGAGTAGGCATACAGCGAGCCGGCCAGGCCCGCCAGCGCAGCGCTGATGACGAACGCATAGACCTTGTAGCGGTAGACCGACACGCCCATGCAGTCGGACGCCACCGGGCTGCCGCGCAGCGCCTCGAACGCGCGGCCGAGGTGGCTCTTCAGGATGCGGTGCACGACGATCAGGCTGAACACCAGCACTGCGGCGACGAGCCAGAAGAATTCGCGCGTCTCGAGCGTGATGCCGAAGGCCTGCGGCTTGCCCATCGTGATGCCCATCGGGCCTTCGGTCAGGAAGGTCATCTCGTTGATCAGGATCTGGATGATGGTGCCGAAGGCCAGCGTCACCATCGCCAGATACGGTCCGGTGACCTTCAGCGCGGGCAAAGCCAGCAGCGCGCCGAACACTGCGGTGACGCCGAGCGCCGCCGGCAACGCGAGCCAGATCGGCGCGCCGAGCTTCATCACCAGCACGCCGGCGGTGTACGAGCCGACACCGAACAGGCCGGCGTGACCGAGCGACACCTGGCCGGTGTAGCCGACGACGATGTCAGGCCGAACAGCACGATCGCGTAGATCATGATGGTCTCGACCAGGTGGATGTAGTAGCTGTTCTCGACCGCCAGCGGGAAGGCGATCAGGGCTGCAATGACAGCGGCATAAAAGGCGAGCTGAGGTCCCTTCATGTTCAGACCTTCTTGATCGCCGACTTGCCGAACAGCCCAGCCGGCTTCACCGCCAGCACCAGCAGCAGCAGCACCAGGCCCGGCACATCCTTGTAGCCGGTCGACAGGTAGAAGCCGGTGGTCGTCTCGGCGATGCCCAGGATCAGACCGCCGACCACGATGCCCATGCCGCTGTTCAGTCCGCCGATGATGGCGACGGCGAATGCCTTCAGCCCCAGCACCGCGCCCATGGTGGCGCCGGTGAGTGTCAGTGGCGCGATCAGCACGCCGGCGAAGGCGGCGGTCATCGACGACAGCGCGTACGAGAAGGTGATGACCAGTCCGGTGTTGATGCCCATCAGCTTGGCTGCATCGCGGTCATTGAAGGTGGCGACCACGGCCTTGCCATAGATGGTCTTGCGGTTGAAGAACTCGACCGCCAGCATCATCGCCAGCGCGCCGACGACGACCAAGATCTCCATCGGCAACACGTTGGCACCCAGGAATTTCAGCGGCGATTCAGGCAGCGGCGAGGGGAACTTCAGGTCATCGCGGCCCCAGACGTTCTCAGCCACGTTCTTGAAGATGATGCCGAGCGCGATGGTCGACATGATCCAGCCGAACTCGCTCTTGATCTTGATGGCCGGTCGCACGCCGATGCGTTCGACGAACGCGCCCTGCAAGGCGCCGAACACGCAGACGATCGGGATCATCAACCAGTAGTTGACGCCCAGGCCGACCAGCGTCAGCCCCACCAGCGCGCCCAGCATCAGGGCGTCGCCCTGACCGAAATTCAACGTGTCCGAGGTGGCGAAGGTGAGTTGGTATCCGAACGCGATGACCGCGTAGATCATGCCCAGCGCGATGCCGCTGAAGACCAGTTGGGTGAGGATTTGCATGGCGAGCCCGATCGCAGGTGGCAACAAAAAGTCCCTCTCCCGCCGGGAGAGGGACTGTCACGAGATGCTATCGCTTGCTTTTACTTTTTCCCGGGCAATGCACCCTTGGCATTGACATCCTTCAGCCGCACTTCCGAGGCCTTCTTCAAGTCCTCCTCGTAGGCATACAGCACACGCTGGCCCTTGACCTCGCCAAACACCGGGATGTTCGCGGTGATCGCTTCATGGTCGTTCTTCGTGAACGGGTGGTTGTAGGTCGTCACCACACCGTCGACCGGTGCCTTCAGGTCTTCCAATGCGGCCTTGATCTTCGGGCCGTCGGTCGAGTTGGCCTGCTTGATCGCCGCAGCCAGCAGGTAGATGGAGTCATAACCTTGAGCGGCCGAGACC
Organism: Burkholderiales bacterium; assembly: GCA_025352345.1. Lineage (GTDB taxonomy): Bacteria > Pseudomonadota > Gammaproteobacteria > Burkholderiales > Burkholderiaceae_C > PBB1. Next base: position 1,963 of record JANXTP010000255.1, read on the forward strand.
GGCGAATCCATGCGGTTGGCCTTCGGCTTGAAGGTGCGCAGGTAGGAAATGATGAACGACTGGCGCTTGGGCGTTGTCGGCTCCTGAATGAAGGTCTGCGGCATCCGCGCGCCTTCGCCGCCCGGGCCGGCGTTGTCGATGAAGTTGGCCATCGACAGCGTCCAGCTGCCGATCATCGGCACCTTCCAGCCCAGCTTCGTCATGCCGTTGGCGATCTGCGCCAGTTCAGGGCCGATGGCGTAGGTCAGGATCGCTTCCGCGCCTGCTTCCTTGGCCTTCAGCAACTGGGCCGTCATGTCGACGTCCTTGATGTTGAACTTCTCGACCGCCACCGGCTTGATGCTCTTCAGGTCGAGCGCTTTTTCGAGGTCGGCGCGACCGAGCTGGCCGTAGTTGGTCGAGTCGGCGAGGATCGCGACCTTCTTGAAGCCGCGCCGTGCCACTGCCTCCTCCACGATCATCGGCGCCTGGATGCTGTCGCTGGCCGAGTTGCGGAAGACGTAGTTCTCGGGCTGGTCCTTGAATTGCTGGGTGATCAGCGAGCCGGTGGCCACGTTGTTCATCACCGGGATCTTCGCTTCCTGGTAGAAGCGTTGGGCGGCCAGCGCCACGCCGGTGTTGATGAAGCCGACGGTGGCGACGACCTTCTCTTTGTTGATCAGCTCCTGGGCGATCTGCACGCCACGCTCGTTCTTGGCCTCGTCATCGCGTTCGACCAGCTCGATCTTGCGACCGATCACGCCGCCCGCGGCATTGATTTCGTCGACCGCCAGCCTGACGCCATCGCGCATGCTGACGCCCATCGATGAGGAACCCCCGGTGAACGGGCCGGACATGCCGATCTTGATTGGCTCGGCTGCGTGTGTGTTGCCGACGGCGGCGCAGGCCAGCGCCACAGCGGCCAGTTTCAGTTTGATGCTCATGTTGTCTCCCAAGACGTGGAACTGATGAATTCTGCCCGAGCCCGTGATGGCACAGCGCGGGCGATCCTAGTGAGCGTTGTAGAGCCCCTATGGTCCTTACCAGGATGTGAAAACCCGCACCCACGCGGCCATCGAACGCGCAGCCGGTGCGGGGTGACAGCGGGTCCCGCCACCGCTACTGCACGCTGAAGAAGCCAGCGGATTCCCCTGCTTCTCTCGCTCAAGACGGCCGAGGGGCTGGGAACAATGGCCTGATCACTGCTGCACCCACCCATGGCTGACTCCGACGCCCAAGATCGCAACCTGCCCGCCTCGGCGCGCCGGTTGAAGAAGGCGCGCGAAGACGGCAACGTGCCCCGCTCGCGGGATCTCGGTCATTTTTCGGCGCTGGCCGCCGGCGGCTTCGGCCTGGCGGTGATGACGCCCACGTTGATCGGCTGGACCCAGGGCGGCCTGATCCGCAGCCTGAGCTTTGACGCCAGCGCCCGCCTCGGGCCGTCGGCCATGTTCGAGCGGCTGGCCGACCTCACCGTGATGCTGCTGTGGGTGATCGTGCCGATGGGGCTGTGGATGAGCAGCGTCGGCATCGCCAGCGCGCTGGCCATCGGGGGTTGGAACTGGACCTTGAAGCCGCTGATGCCCAAGGCCACGCCGTTCAGGCTGGTGGCCGGCATCACCCGGATGTTTTCCAAGCAGCATGTGACCGACGCATTGAAGGCATCCGTGCTGGCGCTGCTGCTGGGCACCGTGGGCAGCCTCTACCTCTATTTCCACATCGACGAATTCCGCGGACTGATGGGCATGCCGCTGAACGCCGGGCTGGCGCAGGCCGGCTCGGCAATGCAAGGCGGCTTGTGGATGCTGCTGGGCGTGCTGGCGGTGTTCGCGACCATCGATGCACCGCTGCAGCGCTACCTGAACGCGAACAAGCTGAAGATGAGCGCGCAGGAGCTGAAGCAGGAGCACAAGGAATCCGAGGGCAGCCAGGAGATCAAGGGCCGACGCCGGCAGCTGATGCGCGAGCTGTCACGCCGCCGCATGCTGGCCGAGGTGCCGACCGCCGACCTGGTGGTGATGAACCCGAC
>JANXTP010000291.1 GCA_025352345.1 Burkholderiales bacterium
GTCGGGTGAGTTCGTCACCGGCACGGTGAACGGCAAGGTCAAGGGCGGCCTGACGGTGCTGGTCAACGGCATCCGCGCCTTCCTGCCTGGGTCGCTGCTCGACACTCGCCCGGTCAAGGACATGAACCCGTACGAAGGCAAGACGATGGAGTTCAAGGTCATCAAGCTCGACCGCAAGCGCAACAACGTCGTGTTGTCGCGCCGCGCTGTGGTCGAAGCCTCGATGGGCGAAGAACGCGCCAAGTTGCTGGGCACGCTGGCCGAAGGCGCCATCGTGACCGGCGTGGTCAAGAACATCACCGAATACGGTGCGTTCGTTGACCTCGGCGGCATCGACGGCCTGCTGCACATCACCGACATGGCCTGGCGTCGCGTGCGTCACCCGAGCGAAGTGGTGCAGGTTGGCCAGGAACTGCAGGCCAAGATCCTGAAGTTCGACGCCGAGAAGAATCGCGTCTCGCTGGGCATCAAGCAGTTGGGCGACGATCCGTGGCATGGTGTGTCTCGCCGCTACCCGAACAGCACCCGCCTGTTCGGCAAGATCACCAACATCGCCGACTACGGCGCGTTCGTCGAGATCGAGCCAGGCATCGAAGGCCTGGTGCACGTCTCGGAAATGGACTGGACCAACAAGAACGTGGCCCCATCGAAGATCGTTGCCCTGGGCGACGAGGTCGAAGTCATGGTGCTGGAGATCGACGAAGACAAGCGCCGCATCAGCCTGGGCATGAAGCAGTGCAAGGCCAACCCGTGGGAAGAGTTCTCGACCACCGTGCAGCGCGGCGACCGCGTCAAGGGCCCGGTCAAGTCGATCACCGACTTCGGCGTGTTTGTGGGTCTGGCCGCTGGCATCGACGGCCTGGTGCACCTGTCCGACCTGTCCTGGCACGAGCCGGGCGAAGCGGCGGTGCGTAACTTCAAGAAGGGCCAGGAAGTCGAAGCGATCGTGCTGGCGGTCGATGTGGAGCGCGAACGTATTTCGCTGGGCATCAAGCAGCTGGACAGCGACCCGTTCACCACCTACACCTCGGTCAACGACCGCGGCATGATCGTCACCGGTACGGTCAAGACGGTCGATGCGCGTGGCGCTGAAGTGCAGTTAGCCGATGACGTGACGGCTTATCTGCGTGCGTCTGAGATCAGCCGCGACCGCGTCGAAGATGCGCGCAACATGCTGAAGGAAGGCGACGAAGTCAACGCCCTGATCATCAACGTCGATCGCAAGACGCGTTCGATCCAGTTGTCGATCAAGGCCAAGGACAACGCTGACAACCAGGAAGCGATGACCCGCCTGTCGCAGACCAGCGAGCGTGAAAACGCTGGCACGACCAGCCTGGGCGCCCTGTTGCGAGCCAAGCTGGACAACCAGAGCGGCAATCCTTAAGCGTCAAAGCCGTGGCCATGGATGGCATGAAGGACGGTATGACCCGTTCGGACCTGGTGGCACGGCTGGCCGAGCGTTTCGGTCAGCTCACCCACCGAGATACCGAGTCGGCGGTCAAGATCGTGCTCGATGCGATGTCCGATGCGCTCGCGCGCGGGCACCGCATCGAAATCCGTGGCTTCGGCAGCTTCTCGATCAACCGTCGCCCACCGCGTGTGGGCCGCAATCCGCGCTCGGGTGAGCAGGTGGTGGTGCCAGAAAAACTGGTGCCCCACTTCAAGCCCGGCAAGGCCTTGCGTGAAGCGGTCGATGCCCACCTGCCGGCCGACGCCGAGCCGCCGCAAGCCGATCTTCGTTCCCGGCACTGAGGCCGCGCCGAATGCCGTTAGGCTGAACCCCGAACACGCTGCAATGGTTGCCCTCTGGTGGTGACCCGCAGCGGAGCACGTAGTCACGGAGACGTCATGCGCGCGATCACCTGGGTTTTCAGACTGTTCATTTTTTTCGCCTTGTTCGCGTTCGCGCTGAACAACCAGCAAGACGCTGCTGTGCGCTGGTTCTTCGGCTACGAATGGCGGGCGCCGATGGTCTTCATCGTACTGGCCGCCTTCGGCCTGGGCTGTGCCTTCGGTGTCAGCGCCATGGTGCCGGCGTGGTGGAAGCACCGCAGTGTCGCCCGGCGCAAGTCTGCGACGGCACCGGTGGCCTCTGCGCAGAACCCGTTGGCCTCTGCCTTGCCCGTGCTTGAGCATCCACCCCGCGATGGACTTTGACCTGCAGTGGTTGCTGTTGGGCCTGCCGGTCGCTTTTGCGCTGGGCTGGCTGGCATCGCGCTTCGACTTCCAGCAGCTCAAACGCGAGCAGCGCGACGCACCCAAGGCCTATTTCAAGGGACTGAACCTGCTGCTCAACGAACAGCACGACAAGGCCATCGACGCCTTCATCGAAGCCGTTCAGCAAGACCCCGACACCAGCGACCTGCATTTCGCACTCGGCAATTTGTTTCGCCGGCGTGGTGAGTACGAGCGCGCGGTGCGGGTGCATCAGCACCTGCTGAACCGCGCCGACCTGCCGCCCGCGGAGCGCGACCGCGCCCAGCACGGCCTGGCCCAGGACTACATGCAGGCGGGCCTGTTCGACCGCGCGGAAGCCGCCTGGCGCGCACTAGAGGGCACCGCTTACGACACCGATGCGCGCCTCGCGCTGTTGACGTTGCACGAGCGCTCGCACGACTGGCGCTCGGCCGTCGACGACGCTCTGAAACTCGAACGTGGCAGCACCGGGTCGTATGCCTCGCGCATCGCGCACTACTGGTGCGAACTGGCGCTGGAGGCGGACGCCAAGCAGCAGACCGCCGATGCCGACGATGCACTGCGGCGTGCGCATGAAGCCGCGCCTCAGGCCGCGAGGCCGATGGTCACCGCCGGGCGGCGACTGGCGCGGATGGGCCGTCACGCCGAAGCCATGGCAGTGTGGAACGATCTGCTGGCCAGCCACCCTGCCAGCTCCAACCTGGTGGCCGCAGATTACGCCGCCAGCGCCCTCGCCTGCGGGAGCCAGGACGAGGCACGAGGCCGGCTGCTCACGCTGCATCAAAAAAAGCCCAGCATCGACCTGCTCAACGCAATCGGCGCGCTCGACAGCGACCCGGTCTCGCGGTGTGACCGCACCCGCACCCAGCTGTCGCTGTTGCCCACGTTGTCAGCCGCACAGGCGATGCTGCACGAATACGAAACGTCGGCGCTGCCCTTGCTGCCGGCCGACCTGTCTGCCGTGGGAGAGGTGATCGGCCGCGCCGCGAGGGCCGGGCAGCGCTACCGCTGCGCCGCCTGTGGCTTCGACGCCCAGCACCACTACTGGCAATGCCCCGGCTGTCTGGGCTGGGACACCTACCCGCCGCAACGCCTGGAAGAGTTTTAGGCCTTGCAAGCACCGGCCGCCCACACATCGAAAGAGCTGTACCTGCGGGTGCTGGCGCTGGTGCGGCCGCACTGGCGTGCCTTCTCGCTGGGCATCCTCGCGATGATCGGCTACGCCGCCACCGAGACGGCCCTGCCTGCGCTGCTGAAGGAGCTGCTCGACGGCAGCTTCGTCAACCGCGACCCGGCGGCAATCCACCGCATGCCCTTGCTGATCGTGGCGCTCTTCGTCGTGCGCGGGGCGACCGATTTCGTGCATGTCACCGCACTGAATGCGGTTGCCACCAAGGTGGTAATGGAATTGCGCACCGCGATGTTCGACAAGCTGTTGCACCTGCCGGCCAGTCACTTCGACCGTGAACCCAGTGCGGTGCTGATCTCGAAGCTGACCTACAACACCCAGCAGATCAGCCCGATCATCACGGTGTCGCTGATCACGCTCGTGAAGGACAGCCTCAGCGTGCTCGGCCTGCTGGGCTACATGCTGTACCTGAACTGGCAGCTCTCGCTGGCGTTCTTCACCGTGCTGCCGGCGATCGCCTATGTGATCCGCTCGATCAGCGGGCGCCTGCGCGCACTCAGTCGCAGCCAGCAGTCCTCGATGGGCACGCTGTCGCATGTGGTCGACGAGGTGATCGGCGGGCACCGCGAAATCAAGATTTTCGCCGGTGAAGCCTACGAGGCGAAGCGCTTCTTCGAGGTGGCCAACGCACTGCGCCGCTACTCGATGAAGGTGGTCACCACCTCGGCGGCCAACGGCCCGATCGTACAGACCATCGCGGTGTTGGCGCTGGCCGTGATCATCTACTACGCGGCGCTGCAGTCCAGCCAGAACCAGCTGACTGTCGGCGGCTTCGTGTCGTTTTTCAGCGCGATGGCGCTGCTGCTGGCACCGCTGAAGCGACTGTCGAACGTCAACGAGGTGCTGCAGCGCGGATTGGCAGCGGCATCGAGTGTGTTCGAGGTGATCGATGCGCCCGACGAACCCGATCACGGCACAACAACTGTCGCCCGCTCGAACGGCCATCTGCAGTTCAGCAGGGCCTGCTTTCGCTACCCGAATGCCGACCGCGATGCGCTGATCGACGTGGATCTCGACATCCGGCCCGGCGAATCGGTCGCGCTGGTCGGCGCCTCGGGCAGCGGCAAATCCACGCTGATGTCGATGATCCCGCGCTTTCACACGCTGGACCACGGCACGATCTGCCTCGACGGCATCGACATCCGCGATCTCCGGCTGGCCGACCTGCGCGCCAACATCGCGCTGGTGACGCAGCATGTGGTGCTGTTCAACGACACCGTGGCGGCCAACATCGCTTACGGATTGCGCGATGTGGTCAGTGAAGACCAGATCATTGCTGCCGCTGAAGCGGCCCACGCGATGGAGTTCATCCGCGAGATGCCGCTCGGGCTGGCGACACCGATCGGCGAAAACGGCGCCCGGCTGTCGGGCGGCCAGCGCCAGCGCATCTCGATCGCCCGCGCCTTGCTGAAGGACGCGCCGATCCTGCTGCTCGACGAGGCCACCTCGGCGCTGGATACCGAGTCGGAGCGGCTGGTGCAGATCGCCTTCGACAACCTCAAGCGCGGCCGCACCACGCTGACCATCGCGCACCGGCTCTCGACGATCGCGGGCGCCGACCGCGTGGTGGTGATGGACCAGGGCCGCATCGCCGAGGTCGGCACGCACGCCGAGCTGCTGGCGCTGGACGGCATCTACGGCCGGCTGCACCGGATGCAGTTCGACCGCGCGGGGTGAGCGGCCCGATGCTGAGCTCGATCCACGTGCTGGGCAGCCGTCGCCTCGGCGGGGCGGAAAGCTTCTACATGCGCCTGGTCGAAGCGCTGACACGGGCAGGCCACCCGACGCTGGCGGTGACGCGGCGCAACGGCATGGTCGCCGGCCAGCTCGCGAGCAGCGTCCGGCAGATCCACCTGCCGCTGGCGTCGCGGTGGGACGTCTACTCGCGCTGGAAGCTGGGTCGCCTGATCGCGGCCGAACGGCCGGCCATCGTGCAGACCTACATGGGCCGCGCGACCCGGCTGACCCGTCTGCACTCGGGCAGCCGCTCGGTGCACGTCGCCCGGCTCGGCGGCTTCTACAAGATCGCGGGCTACTACGAACACGCCGATGCCTGGGTCGGCAACACCCGCAGCATTTGCGACTACCTGCAGCAACAGGGCATGCCGGCCGAGCGGGTGTTCCACATCGGCAATTTCGTGCCGTCGGCGCGCGCGGTGGTGCCGCAAGAAATCACCGCCTGGCGTCAGCGGCTGAACCTGCCGCCCGACGCGAAGGTGCTGTTCGCGCTGGGCCGGCTGATCGAAAAGAAGGGCTTCCAGGATCTGCTGGACGCCTTCGCGGCGCTGTCTCCCACGGTCGGCGGCCAGCCACTGGTGCTGGTCATCGCCGGCGACGGCAACCAGCGCGCACGACTCGACGCGCAGACGCAGGCGCTCGGGCTCGCGGCACGGGTGCACTGGGTCGGCTGGCAGGCCGACCCGGCGGCGCTGTTCGCACTGGCCGATGCGTTCGTCTGCCCGTCTCGGCACGAGCCGCTCGGCAACGTCATTCTGGAAGCGTGGTCGCATCGCCTGCCGGTGCTGAGCACACGCAACGACGGCGCGCGTGAACTGATCGTCGAGCACCGCAACGGGCTGCTGGCGCCGACCGACGATCCGAAGGGCCTGGCCGACGGGTTGCGCGCCTTGCTGTCGCTGCCGGAAAGCGCCGGCCGCGCACTCGGCGACGCCGGCCACGGCACGCTCGAGCGCGACCACGGCGAGCGCGCGGTGGTCGACGCCTACCTGAACCTCTACGAGCGCTTGCGCCGCCCGCGATGACCGACGCCAGTGCAGCCCCCTTGCGTTTGCTCATCATCCGGCTGTCAGCGCTGGGCGACGTGGTGATGGCGTCGGGGCTGATTCCGGCGTTGCGCGAGGTCGAACCCGGCGCGTTCATCGCGTGGCTGGTCGAGCCGGCTGCGGCACCGCTTTTGCGGCACAACCCGCGGCTCGACGAGGTCATCGTGCTGCCGCGCGACGAATGGCGCCGCCTGTGGCGCGCGCGCCGGTACCTTGCACTGGCGCGGGCTGTGCTGCAGTTTCGACGCGCACTGCGCGCGCGCCGCTTCGATGTGGCGATCGACGCGCAGGGGCTGTTCAAGAGCGCGCTGTGTGCCTGGTGGAGCGGCGCGGCACGGCGCGTCAGCCTGATCGGTCGCGAGGGCAGCCGGTGGCTGATGACCGAGCGCGTGCTGCCGAAGCCTGATCCGTTGAAACCGATCGCCACCGAATACCGCGCGCTGGCCCGCCACCTCGGCGCCACCGGCCCTTATCGCATGGACCTCGCGGTTGGCGACGCGCCGCGTGCAGCGGCCACCACCGCGCTGGCGGCCGCTGGCGTGCGCGGCCGCTACGCGGTGCTGTGCCCTTACACCACCCGACCCCAGAAGCACTGGTTCGACGAGCGTTGGGCCGCACTCGCACAACGGTTGGCAGCCGATGGGGTGACGCCGGTGCTGCTCGGCGGACCGACCGATGCGGCACTGGCGCCGGCCATCGCCGATCACGCTCCGGGGCTGGTCAATCTGGTCGGCCGGCTCCAACTCGACGACACCGTCGCGGTGATCGCCGGCAGCGCGCTGCTGATCGGCGTCGACACCGGACTCACCCACATGGGCAGCGCCTTGAAGGTGCCAACGGTGGCTTTGTTCGGCTCGACCCGGCCCTACCTCGACGCCCGCGTGCCGCACACCGCCGTGTTGTACGAGGCGCTGCACTGCTCGCCCTGCCGGCGCCACCCGACCTGTGCTGGCCGCTACGACTGCATGCGCGCCTTCGAGGTCGACACAGTGCTGCGCGCGGCCGCATCGGTGCGGCAGTTACAGGCATGAAGACACTCCATGTCGAAGCCGGCACGCACCTCTACGGCGGCGGCCTGCAGGTCTTCTTCCTGGTGCAAGGGCTGCGGGCGCGTGGCGAAGAGGCGCTGCTGGTGTGTCCGACCGGCAGTGCGATCGCCGCACAGGCGCGTGAGCACGGCCTGACGGTGCACGAGATCGCGATGGGTGGCGATCAGGACATCGGCTTGATGGGTCGGGTGCGGACGCTGATCCGCGCCGAGCAACCGGACCTGGTGCACTTGCACAGTCGCCGCGGCAGTGACGTCTGGGGCGCGCTGGCCGCGCGACTGGAAGGCGTGCCGACGGTGATGAGCCGGCGCAACGACAACCCGGAGCCGCGCGGCTGGTTCCACCTGAAGTACAAGCTCTACGACCGCGTCGTCGCGATCTCCGAAGGCATCCGGCAGGTGCTGTTGGGCGCCGGCCTGGCGCCCGACAAGGTGGTGTGCGTGCACAGCGCGGTCGATACCTTGCGCTACCGGCCTCACCGCGATGACATAGATTGGTTTCGCAATGAATTCGAACTCGCCCCCGACGAGCTGACGATCGCGATGGCCGCACAGTTCATCGCTCGCAAAGGCCACCGCACGCTGATCGCGGCAATGCCGGCAGTCCTCGCCGCGCAGCCGCGCACTCGCGTGCTGCTGTTCGGCCAGGGGCCCGAGATGACGGCGATGAAACAGCGGGTGCAACAGGCGGGCCTGCAGCAACACATCGCCTTCGCTGGGTTCCGCAGCGACCTGGAGCGGGTACTGCCGTGCATCGATGTGATGGTGCACCCGGCCGAGATGGAGGGCCTGGGCGTCGCACTGCTGCAGGCGGCCGCCTGCGGTCTGCCGATCGTTGCGGGCCGCGCAGGCGGTATCCCGGAGATCGTGCGCCCCGGCCTCAATGGCGAGTTGATCGAGCCAGGCGACGTCGACGCCTTGTCGGGCCACTTGATCCGGCTGCTCGGTGACGCGGCCTTGCGGCAGCGCTACGGTGCCGCAGGCCGGGCCTTGACGCTGGCCGAGTTCTCGGTCGATGCGATGGTCGAGGGCAATTTGCAGGTCTACCGCGAGGTGCGTGCCGCCCAGGAGCTGCAGGCATGACGACCGTCTGCGTCTACTTCGTCGCCTCGCCGCTTCAGCTGCTGGCGGCGAAGCAGATCGCTCGGACGATCGAGGCCGGTGCGCGGCAGGTGCTGATCTGGTATCAGCCCGGCATCGAGCCGCTGGTGCGCGCCGCGGACTGGGATGCCAGCAGCTACCTGCCCTGGCCGCGCCGCCATCCGTTGCCAGGCCTGCTGGGACGCCATCGGCGGCTGCTTGCCAACATCGATCTCGTGGCAGCGCTGGTCGGACCTTGCGACACGCTGCTGCTGCACAGCGCGGTGTTCGACACCGAGGCGATCAACTATTTCCTGCGTGCCCTCCCCCGGCTCAGCGGTGCCAAGACGATGCATGCCCGCATCCTGCCCGATGGCTTGCTGAGCATCCGGCGCTACCCTCTGTCGCCAATCAAACGCATCGCCCAAGGCGTGCGCACATTGCGCCGATTGCTGTCCCCGATGCTGAACTACTGGGCGTTTTCGGGCGATCGCATCGGCTCGGACGCCCCCTTTTGCGATCGCATCTACGTGGTGGCTGGACTGCCGCACGGGTACGAACCGGCGAAGGTCGTCGTGCTGGCGCCGCTGGCTGAAGGCGGCGCGCCGCCGTCTGCGGGGATGACATCGCGGCGGGCGCTGGTGATCGGGCAGACCCTGGTCAGCGCCGGCCTGATGACCACCGCCGACCGTGACGCCGTGTCCTTGCAGATCGAGCAATGGCTGGCCTCGTGCGACATCGAACAGATCGACTACAAGGCGCATCCAAAGGATCGCCAGCTCGAACTGTGCCGCCCGACTTATCAGGTGCTCGATCTCGATGAGCCGCTCGAGGTCTGGCTCGGGCACACGCCATACCGCATCGTCGTCGGTGTGCGTTCGACAGCACTGTTGTTCGCCCGCCAGCTGTGTGCGCCGGAAACACAGGTGGTCGCTTTCGGCTGGGATCGCACGCGATTCAAGTCGGCACAGGAACGCAGCGACATGCGCGCCGCCTTCGACACCGCCGGCGTCGTTCAACGGTGACAACCATCGTGTGGCGTGATCGCCTGGCCGCTGTCAACTCCGGCTTGCTGACGGCACTGTTCTTCCTGGTGCCGACGCAGATTGCGCCGGCCTATGTGCTGAGCGGGCTGATGCTGGTGTTCTGGCTGATCGAAGGCCGTTGGCAGCAGAAATGGCAGGCCTTGCGCGGCAACCCGGTGTTCTGGGTCTTCCAGGCGTATTTCTGGTGGGTGGTGGTGTCACTGCTGTGGACCGCGGACATGCGTGCGGGCTGGAACATGGTCTCCCGCTACCTGTTCTTCATGTTGGCAGCGTTCTATTTCACCGTCGCGCGCCGGGAGCACACCCATCGCTATCTGCTGGCCTTTGCCATCAGCGTCATGCTGTGCGAAGCACTGGCCAGCTACAACTGGCTGCATCTGAACCATTACCCGCAATGGCCCGACGGACTTCGCGCCGACAAGGAGGCATTGGAGACCGGCCCCTTCGTCGATCGCATCCTGTTCGGGCCCGTCGTGGCCTTCGCCGGTTATGTCGGCGCCTGGCAGGCTACGCGCATCCGCGGGCGCGAGCGCACCGTGTGGGGCCTGTCGGTGATCGGCGCGATCGCCGTGCTGTCGTTCTCGGCCAGCCGTGTCGGCATGGTGAGTTTCTGTCTGATGATGGCGCTGCTGACATTTCAGATGTTGGCGCACCGGCGAGGCCTCGCATCAATGGCTGCAGGGTTGGCGCTGTTGTGCTGTGCCGTGGGCCTGTACGCACTCGGTGACCCGCACACGAAAGACCGCGTCGGCCAGGTGTTTTCAGAGTCCGGCCAGCTCGACACAGCGATCAACGAATCCATTCCACACCGCTACAAGATGGTGGTCAACACGCTGCACATCATTGCCGAGCACCCGTGGCTAGGCGTTGGTGCCGGTGATTTCGTCCCCGAGTACAAGGCCATCAACGACCAGCGCTCGCCGGCCTGGATCGCGGTGCGCAACCCGCACAACCAGTTGCTGTTCAACCTGGCAACCACCGGCATCGTGGGTGGCCTGCTGTTGCTGGCGATCTGGATCGCCCCGCCGTGGCTGACACGCCGCTGGCCCGACGACGGCCTGCGCCCGCTGCGCATCGGGCTGCCGGTGTTCTATTTCTTCATTTGCCTGTCGGAGTCGTACATCTGGCGGTCGAACACCGGGTTGATGTTCATGCTGTTTTCGGCTTTGCTTTACGGGCCAGGGCCGATGGCGTTGTCGAGCAAGTCGACGGGTCCGACCTGAGGCTGTTTGCCGTGCTGGCAGCGCGCCGGGTCTCGGCCCGGCTGCCGAGTAACTTTCTTCTGCTGGCACAGAAGAAAGTCACCAAAGAAGAGTGCCCGAACACCAGCCATTTGAGTAGCTCGCTTCGGCTAGCCGCCTACTTCACAGGCTCTGGCTCGAGAACAATCTCCGAACTACCGCCTCGGTTACCTCGCTCAGGTTCAAACATGCGGTCTCGCTGCGCCTCGACCCTTCGGGTCCTCGGTTTGGCTTCTTGTGCCAGAGCCTTTGCCGTTCGCCTTTAGCCGAAGCGTGGTCACCAAATGGGCTGGTGTTCAGGCCCTTTGCTTTGGTGACTTTCATTTGGGCCCGCAAATGAAAGTTACCCGCCTGCCGGGGCGGAACCCGGCGCGGTGCCGGCAAAGCTGACCTCAGCAATCTCCGGATTCATGCTCACCATCCGCGCCGGCCCGAAGATGGTGGCGAACGCCACGTCCTTCGCATCACGGCCGGTGGCCACGCGCACCAGCTTGTCCACGGGCGCCATGCCGGTCGGGTCGAACATCACCCAGCGACCACCGAGGTAGGCCTCGAAAATCGCGTGAAAATCCTGTGGCGGTTCGGCGAAATGCGCATAGCCGCAGACCAGCCGCGCCGGGATGTTCAGGGCCCGGCAGAAGGTAATCGCCAGGTGGGCGAAGTCGCGGCAGACACCGGCGCGTTGCACAAACACATCGCGCGCCGTCGTGGTCGCGGTGCTCGCGCCAATGCGGTAGTCGATGTTCGTGCGCACCCAATCGGCGATCGCCGCCACCCGGGCGTGGCCCGTAGGCAGGCTGCCAAAGAGCTTGAAAGCCACCGCAGACAGGTGGTCCGACTCGCAGTAGCGGGTGGTCATCAGGTTGTGCAGCACGTCGTCAGGCACCTCGTCGATCGGCACCTCACGGGCGTGGAGGCCATCCTCCTCGATGCGCCGGACCACCGTGGCCTGGTAGCGCAGGCTGAGCGGCCCCGCCTCAGCGTGCAGGCGCATCAAGCGGTTGCCGGACTGCGGGTCGGTGTTGACGCGGTAGGCCACCGGTGGATCGATGGCAATCGACTCGCTCAACACCGCCTGTCCCAGGCCCAGCGCGGCGTGCACCGAAAAAATGAAATCGCAGGGACCGCCGAGCGCATAGCTCAGGCCGCAATCGATCTGCGAGGTCACGCTGCGCGTGTCGGCAGCGGGCGGGTTCAGGATCTCGATCACCAGGTTCTCTTTTTGACTTGCACATCGACGAACATGCCGAGGTGATCCCCAGGAAATCCGTGCCACGACCCCGACACCGGCGAGGCGCCACTGGCATGGCGCGCGACACCGACGCGGATCAGGTCGGTGCCACCGATCAGGTTATTGGTCGGGTCGAACGGCATCCAGCCGGCCCCCGGCAAGTACACCTGCAGCCAGGCATGCGTGGCGCCCGAGCCCACCAGCGGGGCGCCGCCTCCGCCATCGAGCCAGGGCGTGTACAGATAGCCGGTGACGAAGCGCGCGGCGTAGCCGAGTTGTCGGATCGCCTCGATCATCAAGGTGGCGAAATCTCGGCAGGTGCCGCTGCCCCAGCGCAGCGTCTCGTAAGGCGGCTGTACGCCCTCGTCGAAACGCGCGGCATAGCGCATCACCTTGCGGATGAACTGCGTCATGTCGACCAGTAACTGCGTCGATCCGGTCGGCCCGTCGTTGCGGATGAACTGCCGGGCCCAGGCCAGCAATTCGCCCGTCGGGTCGTCATAGTAGGGCTGCAGATAGGCCGCCAGCGCGATGCGTTCTTCAACGCTGTACTGAAACGGGTAGGTCAGGGCATCGGGGTTCAGCGGCAGATCGAGCGCACGGGTGCCGGTGTGCTCGACGGTGAACGACGACACCACCTTCAATTCGAGCGCCGGGCTTTGCGGCTGCACCAGCGCGACCGAGTTGGAGTACGCGTCCTGCACCATGCGGATGTCGATCGGCGTCGGCGTCACGGCCATGTTGGTGGCCAGCACCCGCAGGTCGTGACTGCCTCGCGGGCGGAACATGACGCGATGCTCGCCGAGCGTGACCGGCTGGGCATACCGGTAATGCGTGGTGTGGGTGATGTCGAAGTAGATGGACACGTGAAACTCCCGAATGGGCCGGATCCGAGCAAACACATCAGCGCAAGCAGACAGCGTTGCGGGATGGTTCCCGCACCGCTGACAGGCTGGTCGGCAGTGTCGATCGAGCGGCCTGGATTGGCTGTCGGGGCGCCACGGACAGGTCTGTCGGCGTTGTCCTACCTGCACGCCCTGCAGTGTTGAGTCACGGCGGGTCCGCGCGCCTCGCAGTCCTACAATCGAACGCTAATTTCATCGGCGCCACGCTCGCCCACCACCCCGCCGATGCAGACCTCATCGTGGAATCTCGATCGCAGTCGCCTCGAACAGGTCCCCTGCCCTCTGTGTCAAGGCGTCAATTTCGAGCGCCTGGCCGCGACCGACCGCTACAACATGGGACTGGTCACCGTCGGCTGCTTGGGTTGTGGCTTGGTGATGACGAATCCGCAACCGACGGCTGACGCGCTCGACGATTTCTACTCGAACCACTACCGGCATTTCTACAGCGACTTCGGCCCGCGCGATGGCATACCGACCGAGGCGCACATCCGCGCTTGTCGCATCGACAGACGCTGTGCCGTGACGGCAGAGTTCCTGGTCACGCGCGGCGAACTGCTGTCCGACATGGTGGTGCTCGACATCGGTGCGGCCGAAGGCTCGATGCTGAAAGCCGTGGGCGACCACGTGCCGAGCACCCGGCGCATCGCGATCGAACCCAACCCGACCTTCGGCCGCTTTGCGATGGCCCATGCGGACTGCGAGTGGCATGCGAGCCTGGATAACCTTCGCACGTCGCAGCCGCCACCGATCGATCTGGTCATCATCAACCACGTGCTGGAACACCTGAAGCATCCGGTGCAGGTGCTCGAATCGCTGAAGCCCCTGCTCTCACCGACTGCGCGGGTGTACATCGAGGTGCCGGACGTTCTCGAGTACCGCAAGTTGACGGTGCTGCACATCGCTCACCTGTACCACTTCGGTGCCGACACGCTGGCTCATCTGGCGACCAATGCAGGGTTCGACGTGCGCCTGATCGAAAAGCATGCGCCGGCAAAGCACCCCCGTTCACTGCGCTGCGTGGTGTCAGTCTCCGCGGGTGCTGCCGCCTCAGCGGATCAGCCGACCGCGGTCAACTGCCGCGCGGGCTGGGACGCGGTCACCGCGTGCGCACGGCACGCCTGGTTCGCCCACGGCAAGCGCTGGCTGCGCAGCGCTGCAGGACGCTCGCGCTCAGCCGGCGGCTGAAACCGTCCGGCCGGTCGCCGTCGCTCAGAACAAGCTGGCCGCGATGTTGATCGTGAAGGCCAGGATCGCGGTGTTGAAGGCGAACGACAACATCGATTGCAGCAGCACCAGCCGGCGCATCGCCTGCGTCGAGATGCTGACATCGGCGGTTTGCGAGGCCACTGCGATGGTGAACGAGAAGTACAGGAAGTCGGCGTAGTCGGGCTTGGAGTTGTCGTCGGCCTGCGGGAAATTCAACCCGCAGCCGTGTGCCGTTCGGTAGTACTGGCTGGCATAGGTCAAGGCGAACATCGTCGGCACCAGCAGTCACGAACCGGCGACGGTCGCCAGCGCGAACAGCACATGCGACAGCGCATGCGGGGTGCCGGGCGCCTTGGCCGCCATCAGTTCAACGACGATGCCGATCAGGCTGACCAGCGCTGCAAGGATGACGACCCCCAGCACCGTGGCAGCCGCTTCGGCCTGCGCCACTGCGACCCGCCGCAGCCGGTCGTGGTCGGCCCGCAACATCATCTCCGCGGCCAAGATCAGGTACAGCCAGACCGAGACGTTCCAACCGAGCAGGCATCGAGTGACCGTGTGATGCACACCGGGCAGCACAAAGGCGGCGGCGATGCCGACCAGCATCGACGTCACCAGAAGGGGGCGCACACGCAGATGAGAAATCAGACGGTTCATGCGACCTTCACCATGGGATTGAAAAGACAGCCGGCATCACAGCGTCGCGAACATCGCGACCACGGTGAAGGCCATCACGGCGGTGGCGCACCAGCCCAGCCAGCACAGGCGCTTGCCGATGACCTGGTCGCCCATCGTGGCACGCCGGGAGGCCAGCAACATCATCACCAACATGAT
The DNA here is from genome assembly GCA_025352345.1 of Burkholderiales bacterium. Lineage (GTDB taxonomy): Bacteria > Pseudomonadota > Gammaproteobacteria > Burkholderiales > Burkholderiaceae_C > PBB1. Next base: position 14,760 of record JANXTP010000291.1, read on the forward strand.
CGGCACCGCAATCACGCCGTTCAGCACGGCCGACCAGAACAGCTCCTTGACCGGGTCGGTGGGGCTGAAACACAGGATCACCCCGCCGACCGTGGCCGCGGCGATCACGCCGTAGAAGCCGCGACCTTCACCCCGGTCCAGTCGCAGGCTGAGGCTGCCATGCCAGCCGGCGGCTTCGGCCACCGCATAGGCCGCCGAGCCGGCCAGCACCGGCACCGCCAGCATCCCGGTGCCGATGATGCCCAGGCTGAACAGCACGAAGGTCAGGTCGCCCGCCAACGGCCGCAACGCTTCGGCGGCCTGCGCCGAGGTCTGGATGTCGGTGATGCCGGCCGCGTGCAGCGTGGCGGCGGTGCTCAGGATGATGAAGAAGGCAATCAGGTTGGAGAACGTCATGCCGACGATGGTGTCGGCCTTGATGCGCCGCAGGTGGCGTCGCACATTGGCGGCGGTGCGGGGCGCGTCGGCATCGGCCTGCGTGTCTTCCATCTCCTGCGCGGCCTGCCAGAAAAACAGGTAGGGGCTGATGGTCGTGCCGAACACCGCGACCACCATCAACAGCATCTCGTGGCCCCCTGGCAGCTGCGGGTGAACGATGGCGTGACCCACCTGCCACCAGTCCAGGTGCAGCGAGAACACCACCGCCACATAGGCCAGCAGCGTCAGCGTCAGCCATTTCAGCCACCGCACATAGGTCTGATAAGGCAGAAAGACCTGCAGTACCAGGCACAGCAGGCCGAAGGTCACCGCGTAGATGTGGGCCGATCCGCCGACCAGCAGGCGCAAGGCTTCGGCCATCGCGGCGATGTCCGCCGCCAGGTTGAGGGTGTTGGCCAGCAGCAGCATGCCGACCACCGTCAGCAGCACCCAGCGTGGAAAGCTGTCCTTGATGTTGGCCGCGAGCCCGCGACGGGTCACGAAGCCGATGCGGGCGCCGACGATCTGGATCGCGACCATCAGCGGCAGCGTGAACACGACCGTCCACAACATCGAATAGCCGAACTGCGCACCGGCCTGCGAATAGGTGGCGATGCCGCTCGGGTCGTCGTCGGCGGCACCGGTGATCAGGCCGGGACCGAGGCGGCGCAGCCCCTTGGGAATTTTTCGCTGAAAAATGACGGCCTCGGGCTATGGTTGATCGATCACGATTAGCGCACAGCCAGATGAAGCCGGCCTTGGCCTGCCTGCCGCGCCCCAGCCCCGATCAGTCAACACAAGTCCAGCCGCTCACAGTAGGCGGGCGCCGCCGGCCAATCACTCGCGGCCAGCGGCGGCCCGCCGCCCTGGCGCAGCCGGCGCGCGGCATTGATCCATCCGGCATGGCCGACGACGCAACGCACCGGCGGTCCTGCGGTGCGGGCCAGCCAGCCAGCACAGCGGTCAAACAAGTCAGACACGGACTCACCGCCGTGCCCTCGGTGATGCGCCAGATCGTTGCACCAGGCGCTGATCGCCGGCTCGCCGATCGCCTCCCAGCGCTGGCCGTCCCAGGCGCCGAAATCGATCTCGGCGAGCGTGGCATCAATGTGATGGACCCAGCCCCAGCGCGCCAGCCAGCGGCCCACCTCGGCGCTGCGCCGCAATGGCGAGGTGTGCACCTCGCGCGGCAAACTCAGTCGGCGCGCGTGGCGGCGGATGCGATGCGCGAGGCGCTTGGCCTTGCGCGGATCGACCGGCAGGTCGGTGCGGCCGATGCAGCGGCCGGCCGCGCCCACCGGCCGCGGGTGGCGCCAGACGCAAAGCACCGGTGCGCTGACGGCCATCAGGTCGTCATGCGCGAGGCCCGCCTCACGCGCCATGCCACACGGCCGACCATGTCAGCAGCAGCAACAGTTCGCTGATCTGTTGCGTCGCACCCAAGGTGTCGCCGGTGACACCACCCAGCCGTCGGCGGAACCAGCGCGCGCAGCACGCGGCCCCGAGCGCGGCGCACACCAGCCCCAGCGCCACCGGAACGATCCACAGCGGGCGGCACAGAACAAGCCCCACCGCGACCAGCACCACCCAGCCGCAGGACACGACGAGCCCTGCCGTCGAGATGCGTTGCGCCAGCGGCTTGGCCTTGGCGTGCGCAAGGTCGCCGGCATAGGGCAGAAAGCGGATCAGCGCCGTCGATGCCGCACGGGACGCGGTGTGGCCCAGCAGCAGTGCGGCACAGCCCCACGCAACAGGCAGCGACGCCAGCGCGGTGGCTCTCAGCGCCAGCATCATCACCAGGCCCATCGCGCCATAGGCGCCAATGCGCGAGTCCTTCATGATTTCCAGCGCACGCTCGCGGCTCACCGCGCCGCCCAATCCATCGCAGGTGTCGGCCCAGCCGTCTTCGTGGAATCCGCCGGTTGCGAAGATCGTGGCCGCCATCGACAGCAGCACCGCCACCGGCAGCGGCAACACCTGGCTCGCCGCCCCCAACACCGCCGCGGCGAGCGCCCCGACGACGACGCCGATCAAGGCGAAATGACGCGCACTCTGGTGCAGCCACTCCGGCTCGAAGCCGACCCAGCGCGGCACCGGCACGCGGGTGAAGAACTGCAAGGCGATGAAGGCCAGCCGCAGCTCGTGCAGCAGCCGCGAGGACCATGACGGTGGTACCTTCGCAGCATCGGGCGCCGTTGACGATGGCGTGGGTGCCGTCACCGCATCACGCCACCGGGGGCGCGTCAGCACGGGTGGCGACACCGGCCGACTCGAAGCTCGCCATCTCGCACAGCAGGCGCGCGGCGCTGTCGATGAGGGGCCAGGCCAGTGCTGCACCGGAACCTTCGCCCAACCGCAGGCCGAGGTCCAGCAGCGGCTTCACGCCCAGCGCGCGCAGCATCAAGGAATGACCGGCTTCATCGGAGCGGTGCGCGAACACACAGCCTTCGACGATGGAGCCACCGTCGATTTCAGCAAGACGCTGCGCCACCAGCACCGCCGCACCCGTGATGAAGCCATCGACGACGACCACGCGGTGTTCTTCGACCGCCTGCAGCACCGCGCCGACCATCATCGCGATCTCGAAGCCGCCGAACGCGGCCAGGGCGGGCAGCGGCGCCTCCACGCCCCGATGCGCCTCCAGCACGGCTGCCAGCACCGACAGCTTGCGTATCAGGCCACTGTCGTCGAGCCCGGTGCCACGGCCGATGCAGCGCTCGATCGGCTCGCGCGTCAACCGCGCCAGCAGCAGCGCGGCACTCGATGTGTTGGCTATGCCCATCTCGCCCAGCAGCAAGGCATTGCCCGGCAGTTCGCGCACCACCTCGCGACCGGAGCGCACCGCCTGTGCGCACTGTGCCTCGCTCATCGCCGGCCCGTCGAGCGCGTCGGCGGTGCCGGGCGCGATCTTGCGGTTCAGCAAGCCTGCGCGCGGTGCGAAGTCATGGCGCACGCCGGCATCGACCACCGTCAGCGTCAGACCATGCTGGCGCGCCAGCACGCTGACCGCCGCGCCGCCGGCCAGGAAGTTCTCGACCATCTGCCAGGTCACGTCCGAGGGATACGCCGACACGCCGCGCGCCGCCAGCCCATGGTCACCGGCGAAGACGACCAACTGGGGTTGCATCAGCATCGGCTGCTCGCTGCGCAGGATCATGCCGATTTGCAGCGCCAGCATTTCGATGCGGCCCAGCGACCCGAGTGGCTTGGTCTTGTGGTCGAGCCGGTGCTGCAGCCGGGCACGCAATGCGGGGATGTCGACATCAGTGGGTTCGGAAGGGGGGCTCATGGGGTTCATTCAGAAAACAAGGTCATAAACAGGGTACTGCGGTCAAGCGCCCGCCGACCTGCTCGATCGACAGAGCGCCGCCGAACACCTGCACCAGCGCCGCTTGCACCTCGGCAGCGTGGGCCGAACCCTCGGCGCGCACCCGGCCCTGGTGCAGCACCACCAGGCGATCGGCCTGCAGCGCCAATGGCAGGTCGTGCAGAACGCTGACCACCGTGGTACCTGCAGCGGCCAGACGCTGCAACAGCCGCACGACCGCCACCTGGTGCGGCGGGTCGAGGTGGGTCGTCGGCTCGTCGAGCAGCAGCACCGGCGCACCGACTGCCAGCGCACGCGCCAGCAGCACACGCTGACGCTCACCGCCCGACAGCTCATGCAGCCGCCGGCACTGCCAGTCGCCGCATTCGGTGGCGGCCATCGCCGCATCGACGGCCGCATCGTCGCGCGGGCCGGGTGCAGCGAACAGGCCCAGGTGCGGCAACCGGCCGAGCTGCACCACATCGCGCACCGTCAGCTCACCGCTGCCCTCACCAGCCTCGTGCTGCGCCAGCCAGGCGATGCGCTGGCCGCGCTCGCGTGCGCTGTGGTCGGCCAGCAGACGACCGTCCAACATCACGTGCCCGGAATGCGGCGCGAGCAGCCCGGCCAGCACGCGCAACAAGGTCGATTTGCCGCCGCCGTTGGGTCCGACGATCGCGGTCCAGCCGGGGTGCAGTGCGAGCGACACGCCACGCAGCACCGGCGGGCCACCGAGCGATGCCTGCAGCTCCTCGGCACGCAAGGCACAGGAGGACATGGTCGCAGCGCTCATCCGAGCCGGCGCTGCCGCAACAGCCACAACAGGTAGCCACCACCAAGCACTGCGGTGACCACACCGACCGGCAGCTCCTGCGGCGCGATCAGGCTGCGCGCCAGCACGTCGGCGGCCAGCAGCAGCGTGCCGCCCGCCGCGGCACTGGCCAGCAAGGTGTAGCCGTTCGGCGCGGGCGCGCAGCGGCGCACCAGGTGTGGTGCGGCCAGTCCGACGAAAGCCACCAGACCGGCCTGCGACACCGCGATGCCGGTGGCCAGTGCCAGCACCGCCACCAGCACCAGCCGCCAGCGCGCCAGCGCCAAACCCAGGCTGCGGGCGCTGTCTTCACCCAGCGTCAAGGCGTCGAGCACGCGGGCGAGTCGCCAAGCGACCGGCAGCGTCGCGAGCAGTCCAGCAGTCAGCACGCCGACACTGGCCCAGCCCAGAAAGCCGGTGGTGCCCAGCATGAACACCTGCTTGCCACGCAAGGTCTCGGGCGCAACGGTCGAGACCAGGTCGCCCAGTGCCGACAGCACCACACCAACGACCACGCCGGCCAGCAGCAGCCGGGGCGTCTGCTGCGCACCGCGGGCCAGTGTCAGCGTCAACCCGACGCCGACGAAGGCGCCGACGAAGGCCGCGCCGACCAGGCCCAGGCGCGCCAGCCCGCTGGCGGCGGTCATCACCGTCATCACGCCGCCCAGCGAGCCGACCGCCAGCACCAGCACCACGGCCAGCGACGCACCGGCGGCCGAACCCAGCAGGTACGGATCGGCCAGCGGGTTGCGGAACAGGCCTTGCGCGATCGCACCGGCCAAGCCCAGCAGCGCGCCGACCATCCAGGCGCCCAGCGTGCGCGGCGCGCGGATCTGGCCAAGGATCAGCCCGCTGTCCGCATCGCCGTGCCAGGGCAGCGACCAGCCATCGCTGCCCGCCGCCAGCCCGGCCAGCGCCAAAGCGATGCCAGCCAACAGCAAGCCGACCGCGAGCCGCCGACGACGGGCTGCGCCCGGATCGGGGGTGATGCAATGGTCGCTGGCGACGAGGGCGTGGTCGATCATTTGGTGGTGGCCCCCAAAGCCAGCAGGCAATCGGCCAGCTGTTGCGCCGCTTCTCCGAGCCGGGGTCCGGGGCGCACCAGCACCTCATAACGTTCGTTGCTGAAGCCGCAGACCCGGTGGTCGCGCAAGGCGTTGAGCTGGGCCCAGCCGGGCCGGCGAGGCATCTCGTCGATGCCGCGCTGCACTGCCATCACGATGTCGGGCTGGGCGCGCACGACGAACTCGGGGTTGAGTTGTGGAAACGGGCCGAGCGCTGCGGGCACCGCGTTGGCCAGGCCCAGCCGCGCCAGGGTCTCGCCGATGAACGAGCCCTCGCCTGCGGCATACGGCGTCGCATCGACCTCGAAGTAGACCCGCTGTCCGCGCAGCGCCGTGGGCACCCGCGCGGCGGCCCGTTCGACCTGCTGCTGGATCGCGATCCACAGCGGTTCTGCAGCACCGGGCGTGCCCAGCATCGTTGCCAGCACCTTCAATGAGCGTTGCACATCGGCATGGGTTTTCGATTCGAGCAGCACCACCTTCAGCCCGAGCGCCTCGAGCCGCTCGACCACGCGGGCCGATGGTGCGGCGAGCACCACGTCGGGCTTCAGCGCGACGATGCGCTCCAGGTTCACGTCTTCGATGCCACCCAACTTCGGCAGGTTCGCGACGGTACGCGGCGAGTTGGAATAACGGTCGGTGCCGACCAGCCGGTCGCAGCCACCGAGTGCGCACAGGCTTTCGGTCAGCGAAGGCAGCAGGCTGACGATGCGCTGTGGCGCAGCAGCGAAGGTCTGCGGGCTGCCTCGATCATCCTGAATGACGATCGGCAGCGCGGCGGCACTGGCCGCAGACGCCGTCACTAAAGGCGAGGCTGCACACCAAAGGATGGCGGCCAGCAGCCAGATCGGAACGCGGCGCAGGGTCACCGCGCCTCCCGCTTCACCGGCATCTCGATGCCGGCGACCATCAGTGTCACGCGGCCGCAGCGCGGCGCGATCGCCTGATGCAAGCGCCCCAGTTGATCCACGAAGTGACGCGCCTCGCGCGACATCGGCGAGGTGCCCAGGCCGATCTCGTTGGACACCAGCAGCACGGGCCCGCTGGCTTCGCTGATCGCATCGCACAGCGCCTCACGCACCCGGTCCCATTCGATGTCGTCGAGCGGCTCGCCGTCCAGCGGCATCAGCAGGTTGGTCAGCCACAACGTCAGGCAATCGATGACGACCAAACGACCCGGTGCACTGTGGCGAAAGATCGCCTGCGCCAGTTCGATCGGCACCTCTTCGCAGTCGAGTTGAGGCAGGCGTTCGGCGCGTTGGAGCCGATGGTGGGTGATACGCAAGCGCATCTCCTCGTCGCCGGCGCGGGCGGTGGCGAGCAGCACCGCCGAAGCTGACGGTGCTGCCAGCCACGCGGCGGCGCGCTGCTCGGCGCAGCGCGACTTGCCGCTGCGCTGCCCGCCGAGGATCAGTTCATGCACCGCTTGGGCTCCATCGTGGAAGTGTCACGCCAGCCTGCCACGACTACAAGTCGATGCCGTTGTAGCGCACGCCCAGCCACGCCTGACGACCCGGAGATCGGTAATCGCGGGCCGGCTCGATGTCGCGGTCGGTGACGTTGAGCACCTTGGCTTCGAATTGCCAGTGCGGCGTCAACTTCCAGCGTGCCTGCAGATCGAGCGTCGAATAGCCGCCAAGGCGCTTGCCACCATCAGGGCGGTCACCAACAGTCACCAACGTGGCACCCAGCGTCCAGTCCTCGATCTGGTAGTCGGCATCGAGGGTCTCCTGGTGCTTGGCGCGGCGGTTCAAGCGTGTGTGGGTGGCGATGTCTTTCGCGCTCAACAGGTCCACCGTGCCGCGCAGCCCGAGCGCACCGAAGCGGTGGCCGGCGCTCAGGGTCGCTCCCTGCAGGCGCGCCCGATCGACGTTGCGGGCGCAGCCGAAGTCGTAGGACGGATCGGCGGGGCAGAAGCTGCGATCAAGCTCGTAATTGATCAGCTGGCGCACGCGGTTGCGGTACAGGGTCAACGATGCATGGCTGTCGCCATCGCGCCAATTCAGGCCGACCTCGGCACTGCGGCTGCGTTCGGGGCGGATGCCTGGGACGCCATAGCCGGCATAGAACAGGTCATTGAAGCTGGGCGCACGGAAGGTGGTGCCGATCAGCGCGCGGGCTGTCAGGCCATGGCCGATCTCGTAGCCGTAGCCCAGCCGCCCGGTGGTGCTGCTTCCGTAGACAGAGTTGTCGTCATGCCGCACATCGGCCGACAACAGATGGGCGCCGAACTGGCCGGCATAACCCAGGCCCAGCGCGTCGTTGTGGCGCTGCTTGTTGGTCGAGAACGCCGACGATTCCGCCCGCTCTTCAAGCCGCTCGACCACCGCAACGAGCTGCTGCCGGGTGGCGAGCGTCAGCACGTTCTGCCAGGTGTACTGATTGCGACGCGTCACGAAACGCTCAGGAAAGTGCGCGCCGTCCACGGACTTGTCTTCGTTCAATGCCAATTGCAGTCGTGTGGTCCACAGCGGGTTGATCACGCCGTCATAGCTGAGCGACGCAACCTGCGTGTTCAGGCGGGTGACAAAGTTAGGCGATGGATCCTGGGCGAAGTTCGGCGGGCCGCCGAATTCGGAGGCGTCGTACTGCGAGTTCAGTCGCGTGTCGATCACGCTGACCGCCACCCGGTGGCCTGGCGCCAGCGTATAGCCCAGCCGAGCCTGCGCGGTACGCCGGTTGTAGCCATCGCGGTCGGGGTTGTAGTTGCCGAACTGGTCGCCCGGCCGCAAGGTCGACACACCATGGCTTCTTTCATCGCTGATCGACGCCGCATAGTCGAAGCCGCTGTGGGCACCGCTGATGCCGACATCGCCTTCGCGCGAACCGTACTCGCCAAAGGCAGCGTGCCCGGACACGCTGGCCGGCCCTTCGCCACGCTTGGTGGTGATGAGCACCACGCCACCGAGGGCATCGGCGCCGTACAGGCTGGAACCCGGTCCGCGCAGCACCTCGATGCGCTCGATTTGCGCCAGGCTGATGGCCTCGAACTCCACCTGCGCCAAGGTGGCCGAACCGACCCGCACACCGTCGACCAGCACCAGGGTGCTGCTGGTGCTGGCGCCACGCAGCAAGATGCCGGCGGCGTGACCCGGCCCGCCGCTGCGGGAGAGCTGAACGCCGGCTTCGCGGCGCAGCAGGTCTTCCAGTGAATCAGCGGTCGACTCACGGATGCGCTGCTCGTCGATCACGACCACGTCGGAGGTGATTTGGTCGAGCGGCAAGGGTTCGCGGCTGGCGATGACGGTCACCGGTGGCAGACGCGTCGGCGTCTGGGCCTGCGCTGGGGAGAAGGTTGCTACAGCAAGGGCTGCGACCAGGGTTGAAGCAAGGACGTGGGAATACCGGCTGGAAACAGCCAAAAGCGCGCGCGGCGCCGTGCAGAAGGAAAACATGATGAAGAGCCCGACAAGATGCAAGCGACCTGCTTCCCCGCAGGCGCATGCGATGTAGGCACGACACGAGGTCGCACCCGCTTGTTGGCCGGTATCCGGGCTGATGGAACGACCTTCACGACCTTCCCAGAGATGAACCATCTCCAGTGGTGTGCGCATGAAAGCTGAAACCGCCGTCAAAACCGACCAGGGCTTCGTCCACCGTACCGTTGCGGGGGCAGCGCAGATTAAGCACCGTGCGGCGCTTCCTGCTTCCCGTTTAACTGCACCGACAAGAACATCGGCGCGGGCACCAAACAGGAGCGCATTCTAAGCACCCGACTACAATGAATTCACCCACGCTGTTCCACTGCCCGAATACGCGCCATGTCGAAACTCGAAGACCTTGCCGACCGGGTGGAACGGCTGCTGCTGCGTCACCATGAGCTGCAACGCACCAACGCCTTGCTCGAACAGCAACTGGCCACCGTGATCGGCGAACGCGACAACCTGCGCTCACGCCTGACCGCCGCGCGCGCACGCATCGACACGCTGCTCGACCGCCTGCCAACCGACGCCGTCACCCCCTCGGCAGAGGCAACGGCCGCCCTGCTGTCGTCCACCGACAAGACCGCACCATGACCATGAAACAGATCGAAGTCTCGATCCTCGGCCAGAGCTATGTGCTGGGCTGCCCAGAAGGCGGAGACACGCTTCTGCAGGGGTCGGTGAAGGCGGTCGATCGCGAGATGACTGCGATCCGCAACGCCGGGAAGGTCAAGGCCCGCGAGCGCATCGCGGTGCTGGCTGCCTTGAACCTCGCCTACAAGCTGGAACAGCGGCCCGCGGCGATGCCACCGTCGTCAACCGACGGGGAGCCAGCCGACATCGATGTGGACGCGCTGATCACACGCATCGACCATGCCCTCGGCGAGCACGGGCAGTTGCTGTGACCGATTGGGCACACGATGTCACCCCTTCGACATCAGTGCCAGCCGCAACGGGCGTAGACTGAATGTTGTCCGTTGTGTTCGCGTGAGTTCTTAATTCCTTGAACCGATGCTCTCGCGAGCCCGGGCTGGGAACATAGCCGAGTGGGCGTGATCGTCTCGCGTCAGATGAACCCGAAACACGGTTGACCCGGCCCACCTGAATCCCCTGGGTTCAGGAATGCGGCTCACGGTTCACAACGGACACCCCTGCGTGGCACGACCGGCTCAGCGCCCTGGATTCAGGTACCGTTTACAAAGTGCCCTCGAAGCGGATGCTGGCCAGCGTGACGTGGTTGCCGCCGCGGAACTGTGCTGCGGCCAGTGCGGTATCCGATGCCTGCAGCAACTCATCTTGTGTGTGGGCAGTGTGCGGAAAACTCGCCACCCCCATCGACACCGTGAAGCCGAAATCCCGACCGTCGAGCACGACGATCTGGGTGGCGCACTGACGCCGCAGCCCTTCCATGCGCGAATGCGCCGTCGCCAGGCCGACGCCCGATAGCAGCACCGTGAAGCGATCGTCAGAGACGCGGCAGGAAGCATCCATCGCCCGGGTGTTGTCGCGCAGCAGGCGCCCCAGCGCCTCGACCACCCGCTGGCGTGCCGAGGCACCCAGCGCCTGAGCGGTGCCGGTCGGCGGGTCGATCGAAATCGAGACCATCGAGAACTCGCGATGTTCGCGCAGCGACAGATCGACCTCGCGCCGCAACTGGTCGTCGAAGTGGACGTTCGGAAAAAGCCCTGTGTCCGCGTCCCTCAAGGTGGCGTCCTGCGTCTCGCGACGCAGGGCTTCGGTGGCCAGCTGTTGCTGTTCTAGCTGTCGCAGCGCCAGCGTCAGTTGGGCATCGCGCTGGCGTTGCGCGCTCACATCCAGCCAGATGGCGCACAGATATCGCTGGCTCGCACCCAGGGCCTCGTCGCCGCCGGACAGCAGCATCCGCGTCACATGGAAGTCGTGGCGCACGTGATCGCGCTCGATGCGGTGTTCACTGCTGTGGGGCTGCGCCAAGGTGACGGTCGTGGCATCGGCCGCGCGCAGTGACGCAGCGACATCGGTGCCGAGCACATCGGCATCGGTGCGGCCCACCAAACCTTCAGGAACGCAGCCAAAAAGCTCCGCCATCCTGGGAGATGCGTAGGCATAGCGGCCCGTGGCGATCTCCTTGATGGCCAAACCGGCGGACAAGCCGTTCAACCCCGCAGCGAGCACGTCCACCCAGCCCGAGGGATCGAGATGCAGCACAACGGCAGCCTGCCGCAACGCTGTCGGCAAGGCGGTGGTCGGGACGACGCACGGTGCCTGCTCGGGCTGATTCATCAAGACCCTTTCATAACGTCGATCGGCAGGGGTCACGAGCTCATGGATGCAGCGCCGTGCCACCGCATCTGTGACGAGGTGAGCCTAGCGCAATGCGCGATCTTGATCACGTGGAAAAGCCGGTTCCGACGCGCCGAACATGTCGATACCCTCTGTTCAAAGGGGGTGCCATCACTGCCGGCCGCAGCCGCCAGCTCAGGGCGCAGGCGCCGCCGATGCTGCGGCAGCAGGTGCCGGCGCAGAAGCGCCATCGGGCGCACCAGGCTTCTGGAAGTTGGTGACGACCTTGCCCAAGCCACCGTTCAGGGCGATCGCCACCATCTCGGTCGCGATGTCCTCGTCGATGTTGACCGCGTCGAAGGTCGCACTCCACTTCATCAGCGTCTTGCCGTCGGCGGTCGGACTCACCGAAATCGTCGCCACATAGTTCTTGATCGGAAACGGGCCTTTGAGCGACGTGTAGGTGTAGCTGGTGTCGGCGGCGCTGTATTTCAGCAGCTTTTCAACCAGTTCTGAGCCATCGGACAACTTCAGCGTGCGCACCGCACCGGCCTTGTTGTCGGTGCCCTTGACCGTGCTGCTGCGCACCTGGGGGTGCCACAGGTCGAAGCCATTGAAATCACCGACGTACTTCCAGACGGTGGCGGGCGAACTGTCGACGGTTTCCTCGCTGGAAAACGACAGCGCGCCGACGGCGTAGCAACTGCCCGCCGTCAACAGCAGACCAGCGGTAGCGAGATGGAGAACGATCTTGTTCATGGGGGTGCCTCCTGAGACCGAGAGATGAGGATGCCGTTGCGCTTATTGCTTGGCGAAGTTGTTCACCAGCTTGGCCAACCCGCTGTCACAGAGGGCCTCGACCGCGTGGGTGGAGTAACTGGTGTCTGCACCTTCGGGCGCATCGAAGGTGGACGTCCACTTCAGCAGGGTCTTGCCTTCCGGCGTGGCGTTCAGCGCGATGGTGCCCGTGTAGTTCACGACGGGGAGCGGGCCACGAACGATGGTGTAGCTGTAGCTGGTCTTCGCGGCATCGTAGGCGGTCAGCTGTTCGATGATCGTCTTCTTGCTGTCGGCCAGTGTCAGCAGCCGGCGCGTACCCACTTTGGTGCCTGCGCCATTGAGCTCGCTCTTGCTGACGGCCGGATGCCACACGTCGAGTGCGTTGAAGTTGCCGACCAGCTTCCAGACGGTGGCCGGGGTGCTGTCGATCGTGACTTCACGCGTCACGGACAAGGTGCCGGCCGCATGGCTGCTGCCAGCTACCAGCAAGGCAGCGGCGACGGTGAGTTTGAGGGCATTCATCTGAAAAGTTTCTCCGTGTCCAGGCGTAAGGATGAGACCATGGCAGCGACGTGAATCGATGCGTGCAATCGCGCATTCTGGGAGCTTCACCCCTGCACCGCAATACGCGAGAACGCGGCATCGGTGTTGCGGATTCCCCCGAACCATCAGATTCTCGTCGATGTGTCAGCCTGTTTCTGACACAAGACCTGGGCCTGGAAATTGCCTCACAGGTTTGACCGGCTGGCCCGCTGACCTGCGGGTCTCCGGCCTTTTCCCCATCACCGTCCTTGCTGAACACCGCCACCATCAGGCCATGAGCATCGCCCCGTACATCAAGGAAATCGGCCGCGGCAAAGAAGGCGCCCGGTCGCTGAACAGCGAACAGGCCGAAGACCTGATGGGCCAGGTCCTCGATGGCCGGGTCAGCGATCTCGAAGTGGGCGCCTTCGCGATGGCGATGCGCATCAAGGGAGAGTCGACCGATGAGTTGCTCGGCTTCCTGCGTGCAACGCACCAGCGCTGCCTTCCCATCAGTCCGGACGGCCCGGCGGTGATCCTGCCGTCGTACAACGGGGCCCGCAAGCTGCCCAATCTGACGGCGCTGCTGGCTTTGTTGGTGGCGCAGGATGGCACCCCGGTGCTGGTGCACGGGCCAGCCTGCGACCCGGGTCGCGTCACCACCGCGTCGGTCTTCCACGACCTGGGCCTGCCGGTCGCACGCGATGCCGAGGACGTACTCCACGGCTGGGCGCGCCGCGAGCCGGTGTTCATGGCGACCGCCACGCTGTGCCCGCCATTGGCTCGCCTGCTGGATGTGCGCTGGGTGGTCGGCCTGCGCAACCCGGGCCACACCGTGGCCAAAC
>JANXTP010000349.1 GCA_025352345.1 Burkholderiales bacterium
TCGCTCGACGATGCCAAAGCCATCGTCGAGGTGCGCCACCCCAACGTCGAGCACAGTGCGATCGCACTGGTCGAAGGCCTGGGCCGCGACCTGGCGCGCCTGCGACACGGTGCGGCGCTGCCGGCGCTCGGCGAAGGTGCCGCGTGCGACCACTGCGATGCGCGCGGCCTGTGTCGGCGCGACCAATGGGCAGACGCTCAGTCTGCCGGAGCGCCGCGTTGAGTGCACCGACCACCCAAGCGCAACCCGCCTACCGCATCGATGGCGCGCTGGTCGGTGGCGATGCGTTCTACGCGGTGGCCTGCGACCCGCGCCGCCATGTCGTCGTCGAGGCCTGCGCCGGCGCCGGCAAGACCTGGATGCTGGTCTCGCGCATCCTGCGTGCGCTGCTCGACGGTGCCCAGCCGCAGGAGATCCTCGCGATCACCTTCACCCGCAAGGCGGCCGGCGAGATGCGCGCGCGGCTGAACGAGTGGTTGACGGTTTGGTCGGCCGATGGGGGCAACGATGCCGATCGCGCCCTGGCCTTGCAGCAGCGCGGGCTCGATGCCGCCACTGCGCAGGCGCTGGCGCCCGAGTTGGCCGGCCTGCAACAGCGCTTGCAGCAGGTGGGCCGGTCGGTCGAGATCCGCACCTTCCACGCCTGGTTCTCGCAGCTGTTGAAGGCGGCACCGCTGGACCTGCTGATGGAGCTGGGTGTGCAGCGCGACGCGCAGATCGTCGAGGACATCGCGGACCACGAAAGCGAGGTGTTCCGGCGGTTCCATGCGGCGGTGGTCGCTGACGAGACGCTGCGCGCCGACTACCACCAGCTGGTGCGGCGCCGCGGCCGCTCGCAGTTGCGCAAGTGGCTGGATGCGGCCTGGGCCAAGCGTGTCGAGATCGAACTCGCTGACGCGGCCGGCACGCTCGAACCCAGCGTGGCGCCGCCGACAGCACCGTGGGCTGAGGCCGATCCCGCGGCGCACCCGACAGCGTGGGTGCAGTCACCCGAGTTGCGGCAGACCCTGCAACGCAGCGCCCGGGTCTTGGGGGCGGCCGGCGGCAAAAAGGCCGCCGATGCGGCGCGCGCGATCGAAGCGGCGCTGACGATGGAAGCGCCGCCCGCCGCCGTGTTCGATGCACTGTGGGAGGCTTTGTTCACGCAAAAGGACACACCCCGCAAGGGCCTCGGCGACAGCCCTCAGCAGCAGGCTGCGATCGATGGTCTGACCGCCTTGCGCGATGCGGTGGCGCAGCACGAGGCCCGCGACGAGCACCTGCAGATGGTGCGGCTGTCGCGGGTGTTGTTCGCCGAACTCGCGGCGTACAAACGGTCTCGCGGCCTGGTCGAGATGGCCGACCTCGAGCGCTGCGTGGTCGCGCTGTTGGGCGACTCGGTGCTGTCAGGCTGGGTGCAGCAGCGGCTCGATGCGCGGGTGCGCCACCTGCTGATCGACGAATTTCAGGACACCAGCCCCTTGCAGTGGCATGCGTTGGCGGCTTGGCTGTCGGGCTATGCCGGTGCGGGCGGCGGCGCCAGCGGGCAACGCCCGCCCAGCGTGTTCATTGTTGGCGACCCGAAGCAAAGCATCTACCGCTTTCGCCGCGCCGAGCCCAAGGTGTTCGAGGCTGCGCGCGACTTCGTGCAGCAGGGCCTGGAAGGGGCCGTGCTGAGCTGTGACCACACGCGGCGCAACGCGCCCGAGGTGTTGGCGGTGCTGAATGCGGTGTTCGAGCAGGCGGAGATGAGTGGTGAGTTTGCCGGGTTCCGGCCGCACTCGACGTCGCTGGGCTCTGTTGCCGGTGCCGGTGCCAGCCGCCTGCCACCGGTGCTGCGCGAGCCGAAAAATCTCCGCAGCGATGAGGTCGATGAGCCCTGGCGCGACACGCTGACCGTGCCGCGCATTGAGCCGGAGCAGCGGCTGCGCCAGCAGGAAGCCGACCGCGTGGCACTCGCTGTGCACGAGGTGCTGGCCGGCGGCGTTGCGCCCGGCGAGGTCCAGGTGCTGTGCCGCAAGCGGGAATCGCTGCGGCTGGCGGCGGCCGCGCTGGCGGCGCTCGGTGTGCCGTGCGCGGCCGTGGAGGATGCCCTGCTGCTCGACGCACCCGAGGTGCGCGACCTGGTCGCCGTGCTCGATGTGCTGGCCTCGCCCGGCCATGCGCTGTCGCTGGCGCAGGCGCTGAAGAGCCCGATCTTCGGTTGCAGTGACGATGACCTGGTGCGTCTTGCAACGGCGGTGGCGAGCGCCGCTACCCAAGCGGCCACCGAGGCCGTGACTGCTGCCGTGGGCGATGCCGATGCGGCCGACGATGAGCCTGCCGATCGTGATGCCACGCCACATCGTCGCAGCGATCCCCTCGGCTGGTGGCATGCGTTGCACCGTCTGCCCGAACCAAGCCCAGCCTTGCAACGTGCCCGCGAGTTGCTAGGCGTTTGGCAACGGGCTGCCCGCGTGCTGCCGCCGCACGATCTGCTCGATCGAATCGTTGGCGAAGGCGACGTGATGGCGCGCACGCTGGCTGCGGTGCCGCCGCTGCGTCGCGCGGCAGCACAGGCGGCGATCGAGGCCTTGCTGGCGCAGTCGCTGAGCCTGGACGGTGCGCGTGGTGCAACACCCTACAACTTCGTGCGCGCGCTGCGCCGCCGTCGCCTCGCGATCACCGCGCCTGTGCAGCCTGATGCGGTGCAGTTGCTGACCATCCACGGCGCCAAGGGGCTGGAGGCCGAGGTCGTGTTCGTGATGGACACGCAGCCCGAGCCGCCGAAAGCTGAGAGTGCGTCGCTGCTGGTGCATTGGCCGGTGCAGTCCACGCATCCGTTGACCTGCGCTTTCGTCTACGCCGAGTCCAGGTGCCCGCCGTTGCTGGCGCTGCTGTTCGCCGATGAACAGGCCGCACGGCACCGTGAGGAACTCAATGGGCTCTATGTCGCGATGACCCGTGCCAAGCACCGCATCGTGCTCAGCGCCACCATGCCGTACGTCGCGCCGACGGCGGCCTCTTGGTGGCAACGGCTGGAGCCCCATGCGGTCATGTGGTCGCCGGGGCAGGTCACCCCGGTGACGCCGGACGCGGTGATCCCGCCAGCACGTGTGCAGAAGCTGCCGACCTGGCAACTGATGCCATCGATAACAGCGGCATCGCGCGACCAGTGCGACGTGTCGAACCGCGGCAGCGAAACCAGTCGCCTCGGCCAGGCGGTGCACCGCGTGCTCGAATGGGCCGTGCGGCGAGATGCACTGGCGCGCATCGACCTCGACACGCTGTGCACCGCTGCCGCGCGCGAATTCGGTGCCGACAGATCGGCCGTGCAGCGAATCGCCAGGGCGATCCTGGACAGCGAGGCGTGCCGGCATTTTTTCGATGCCTGCCAACTGATCTGGGCAGCCAACGAAGTCAGCGTGGTCGACAGCGGCGAGCTGCTGCGCATCGACCGCCTGGTGCACCTGCGGGCAACTGAAGGTAACGCCGAGGCATGGTGGGTGCTCGACTACAAGCTCAGCCATGCGCCCGAGCAGCTCGAGCCCTATCGGCAACAGCTGGCGCGCTACCAACGCGCGGTGTCTCGGCTCCAACCCGGGGCGACTGTTCGTGGGGCGTTCATCACCGGCGGCGGGGCGGTGATCGAGCCGGGCTGAAGGCCCGAGAGCCTTGCTTCCTGCGGGTCGCGACGCCGAATCTCGGGCAAATGCACCGCAAACGCCCACGATTTCACGGCTTGGCGTGCGGCGCTGTGCGTTTCCAATACGAAACATTTGATGCCTCTGAACATGACCGACGCGGTGTCTCCCCCGACCATCACACGACCGAGCTCGCTCGGCCGCCATTTCGGTCGCTTCGAGTTGCTCAAACTGTTGGGCAAGAGCGACGGCAGCATGGTCTGGCTGGTCCTCGATCCGCAAATCCAGCAGCAGCTGGTGCTGACGCTGCCCCGGGTGCAGCCCCTGGACGCGGCTGCGCTGGAGCGCTGGTCGGCGCAGGTGAAGCACGCTGCCCGGCTTGATCATCCTCACCTGGTGCCTGGCGTCGAAGTCGGCATCCAGGAGCAGTGGCCATTTCTTGCCGCCGATCGCGCCCGCGGCGTCACGCTGGGCGAATGGCTGGTCGAGCACCCGAACACGTCGCCGGTGGAGGCGGTGCGCTGGGTCTGCGAGGTGTTGGACGGCCTGGCCTTTGCACACGAGTCCGGTGTGGCCCACCATGACCTGCAGCTGCACAGCCTGCAGATCAGCGAGACGGGCCGCGTGCAGGTGATGGCGCTGGCCACCGCCAGCGGCCAGGGCACGCCAGCGACCGATCCCGCCAAGCGCGGTGCCGACCACGCGACGCTGGTCGAGGCCGATGCCTTGCGCGCGCACCGCGAGGCCGCCGAGCGCGATGTGCTCGCCTGCGGCCTGCTGCTGCACCGGCTGCTCAGCGGCGCGCCGGTGCTCGACGAACCCGACATCTCGAAGGCCGTGCGCCGCCTGCCGCCCTACGGCCGCGAGCTGGTCCGACTGCCGTGGAACACGGTGCATCCGATTCCCGAAGCCCTGCGCGCAATCGCCAACCGCAGCACGGCCGGACAAGCCCGCCAGCGCTACCTCAGCGCCCGCACCTTCCTGCGCGCGCTGCAAGGCTGGCTGGAGGCCGAAGCACTGGGTGGCGACGGCCCGCTCGAACTGATGCTGGACCGGCTGCGTACCGTGGGCGCCTTGCCCGCGCTCGCCGGCATGAGTGGCCGCGTCGAGCGCCTGGCGGCGATGGACGGCCACCACACCGAGGAAATTTCACGCCACATCCTGCGTGACATGGCATTGACCTTCGAGCTGTTGCGCGAGGTCAACTCGGCGCAGGTCCAAGGCACGCAGGCGTCGGGCGCGGCGCCGGTGCTGACGATCCGCCGCGCGATTGCGTTGATTGGCCTGAACGGCGTGCGCCAGGCCGCCAACGGTCTGCGGCAGTGGCCCGGTCCGCTGTCTGAAACCGGCGCGCAGGCCTTGCGCGCGCTGATGGACCGGGTGCGTCTGGCGGGCTACACCGCGCAGGCCCTGCGCCCGGCTGGCTACGACGCCGAGGTGGTGTACCTGGTGACGGTGCTGCAGAACCTGGGACGCCTGCTGGCGCAATACCATTTTCCTGACGAATACGAGCAGGTCCGCGTGCTCATGCGCCCCCTGCCGCCGCCCGCCGACGCGCCCAAGGGCGCGCCGCCCACACCCGGCTGGAGCGAATCGGATGCCTCGTTTGCCGTGCTGGGCATCGACATTGAGGCGTTGGGCGCTGCCGTGGCGCGCCACTGGGGCCTGGGCGACGAGATGCTGCACATGATCCGTCGCCTGTCGACCGACCTGCCGGTGCGCACGCCGGACACCGACATCGACGTGCTGCGCATCACCGCAAGTGCGGCCAACGAGGCGGTCGACGCTGCATCGAACCCGTCTGCAGAGCCGACGGACGCCGCCGCCACGAACAAGGCGGTGCGCGGCGGCGGTGCAGCGCGCCAGTCTGTTGCGGTGCGCTACGCGCGCAGCCTCGGCCTGACGCCCAAAATCGTGCAGGAGGCGCTGGTCGCCGCGCGCGATGCGCTGCGCACCGGGGAGCCGATTCGAACGGCCGCGCCGCGCGAAGACATGCCACCTGTCACCGAAAACCCTGCCGTGGCCGCAGGCTGACATGACGGCCCCCACGCTCACGGTGTTCGCTGCCCCCCGAGAGGACGCTCCGTTCCTTCGGAACGGCCGGGCGGTACGGACATGGGCTCGATGACGTTCGATGCGGCCGCGCCGCAGCGACTGAGCCGATTCGAACTGCGCCGCGTGCTGGGCCAGGGCGCGCAGGCCAGCGTCTGGCTGGCCTTCGACCCGCACCTGGAGCGCGAAGTCGCTGTCAAGCTCATGCGGCGCAACGGCGTCAGCGCGGCCGACGACGACACGCAATGGCTGCACGAGGCGCGCAGCGTCAGCCGGCTGACCCATCCGAACATCGTCCCGGTGTTCGAAGCCGATGTCCACGACGGCCAGCCTTTCCTGGTCTTCGAGTACGTGGCCGGCCACACGCTGACCGAGGTGCTGAAGGCCCAGGGTGCCTATGAGCCACAAAAGGCCGTGGCCATTGCCATCGACATCCTCAGCGCTTTGCAGGCTGCGCACGAGGCGGGCCTGGTGCACCGCGACCTGAAGCCGTCGAATGTGCTGATCGACCTGGCGGGCCGCGCGCGGGTGATGGACTTCGGCATCGCGGTGAAAGCCAACGATGCTTCACACGTCAACCGCGTGGTCGGCACACCGGGTTACCTGTCACCGGAAGCGGCGCTGGGCCTGTCGCCGACGCCTGCGATGGATGTGTTTGCCGCCGGTTTGCTGGTGGCCGAACTGTTGGCCGGCCGGCGTGTGATGGTCGAGAGCGATGCGAACCGCGCGGTGCACCGTGCGATCAACGAAGACCTGGCGCTGCCCGAATGCACCGGCCCCGAGGTTGACGACAAATTGCGCGCTATCGTGCTGCGGGCGATGGCTCGCGACACCGCTCGGCGCTACCCGAGCGCGGTGGCCTTCCGCGAAGCCTTGCAGGCCTGGGCGCAACCCGCTGCGGGCGCCGGTGGCACATCGGCTGCGGCCACCGGTGGCAACGCCACCAACGGCACGCTCGATTTCCTGCTGCGCCGCATGCGCCACAAGAGCGACTTCCCGGCGCTGTCGGATGCGGTCTCGCGCATCCAGCGCGTGGCCACCTCCGAGACCGAGAGCCTCAACAGCCTGGCCAATGAAATCCTGAAGGACGTGGCGCTGACCAACAAGTTGCTGCGCGTGGTCAACACTGCGAGCTACCGGCATGCCGGCGGCGGCAGCATCAGCACCATCTCGCGCGCGGCGGCGTTGGTCGGCTTTGCCGGCATCCGCAACATGGCGCTCAGCCTGGTGCTGCTCGAGCACATGCAGGACAAGGCGCACGCCAACCTGCTGAAGGAAGAGTTCCTGCGCTCACTGCTGGCCGGCACATTGGCCAGCGACCTGTGCGCCTCGGGGCGCGAGAGCGAAGAGGCTTTCATCGGCTCGATGTTCCAGAACCTCGGTCGCCTGCTCAGCGAGTTCTATTTTCCTGACGAGGCGCGCCAGATTCGCAGCCTGCTGAGCCATGGCGTGGCGCCCGGCGACGCGCCGCGACCGGGCGCTGAAGAGTCGGCCTCGGTCCAGGTGCTGGGGCTGAGCTACGAGGCGCTGGGCATCGGTGTGGCGAAGTCCTGGGGCCTGCCCGACAGCCTGCAGCGCTGCATGCGCAAGCCCGCGGGCGACCCGCCGAACCGCGCACCCGACGTGTCCGCCGAGCGGCTGCGCTGGCTCGCGATGGCCGCCAACGACCTGGCCGACACGCTGCTGCGGGCCGACCCGGCCACGGCTGCTGCGGCCGTCAGCCACACCGCCGAGCGCTACGCCCGGGTGCTGGGCCTGAGCGCGAAACACATTTCCGAGGTGACGGCGCAGGCCCGCGTCAAGCTGGCGGATTCGGCACGCGCGATGAGCCTGTCGGTCAGCAGCACCTCGCGTGCGGCTCGACTGCTCGCGCCGGAGGCCACTCCAGCGCCCACCCAGAGCAGCACCCTGACCGTGGGCGAGGTGCAGATCATCGGCACCGATTCCCTGTCGCCGCACGAGCTGCAGGCCATGAGCGCGATGCCGACCCAGGCCTTCGACGCCACTGTCGTCATCCCGCCAGCCGCCGCAGGCCAGGCGGCCGACATCCTGGCCGCCGGTATCCAGGACATCACCAATTCGATGGTCGAAGACTTCAAGCTCAACGAGGTGCTGCGCATGATCCTCGAGACCATGTACCGCGCGCTCTGCTTCCGCCGCGTACTGTTCTGCCTGCGCGATCCGAAGACCGACACGCTGACCGGCCGCTTCGGCCTGGGCGACAGTGCCGAAGCGGCAGCCGCGCTGTTCAAGGTGCCGTTGAAGGGCGGCACCGACCTGTTCGCCGCGGTCTGCCTGAAAGGCGCCGACACGCTGATCCGCGATGCCAGCACGCCCGCGATGGCGGCGCGGTTGCCGGCCTGGTACCGAAAGACGGTGAACGCGCCGTCGTTCCTGCTGCTGCCCTTGCTGATGAAGGGCGCGCCGTTCGCGATGATCTATGCCGATCAGGCCGAAGCCGGTGGCATCGAGCTCGCCGAGAAAGAGCTGTCGCTGCTGCGCACGCTGCGCAACCAGGCGGTGATGGCGTTCAAGCAGTCGAATTGAGTGCAGACCCGGCCAGCATCGCCGGGACCCACTTCGAACCGTGCCGCAGGCCTGAGCCTTCCCTCGTCCTTGCGTTCAGCAACCGCTTGCGGGAAGCGCATGCACCTGAGCCGCAGGCTCTCCGATGAACTCGAGGAACGCGGCCAGCTCGCGCGGCGGGCCCGACGTGTAGAACGCCGTGGTGGCCGCGGTGTCGTGCGGCATGGCGGCCGATGCCGACAGCACGCGCGACAGCTGGCTGGCGATGGCCTCCGAGGGCTCGACGATCGTGACCGCCTTGCCTGCGACCTTCGCTATGGCATCAAAGAGGAACGCATAGTGCGTGCAGCCCAGCACGATCGTGTCGGCGCCCGCATCGAGGCCATGCCTCAGGTAAGACGCCAGAAGCTGCTGCGTCACGGCATCGTGGAATCGACCTCGCTCGACCTGATCGGCCAGGCCAGGACAGGCCTGCAGGATGACCCGCGTGTCCGTGCCGTAGGTGCTGCACAGCCGTGCGACGGCAGGGCTGCGGATCGTGTTGCTAGTGGCCAGCACCAGCACGATCTTCGACCGGCTGAGCTGCGTGGCCGGCTTGATGGCCGGCTCCATCGCAACGATGGGCAGCGTGTACCGCTCGCGCAGGCTTCGCACCGCGACGACACTGGCCGTGTTGCAGGCGATCACCAGCGCCTTGGCGCCGCCGCGGATCAGGAACTCGGCAATGTCCTGCGCTCGGCTTTTAACGAACGCGGCCGACCGATCACCATACGGTGCATGGCCACAGTCGGCCACATAGGTGAAGGATTCGCCCGGCAACTTCGCTTTCAGCGCCCGCAGCACTGACAGACCACCGACGCCTGAGTCGTAGACGCCGACCGAGCCCGTCGTTGCCACCGGAGTCAGCATGCGGTCGTGTTCATGGGCGATGAGGGTGACGAGCCTGACCCCGGCACTGGTCACAACGGTTGGGGCTGCTTCGTTCCCGACCTGACCCGGTTGGCCGCGCTTCCATGCGGGGAGGCCCGTCGAACGTTATTTTAGCCCCCCAGTCGCTGGCGCTCCTGCCCCCAAGGGACGCCACCCACCGGCCCGGGAGACCCGGGCCAAGGGCGTTGCTTGATCGCCTTGGTGCCTCGGCGAGGCTTGCGCTTCTTCAGCGCAGTTGCAGCGCGTCGTCGCCGAACGCCAACCCCAGCGGCTCGATCAGCAGGCGCTTCGGGCCCGCTTCGATGCGGCCGGCCAGCCAGGCGCGTACGCCTTGCGCTTCGGCCACGGCCACGGTGTGCTCGGCCTGGTCGGCGGGCACAAAGAGTGCGAAGCCCGCGCCCATGTTCAGCGTGCTGTAGGCCTCCAGATCGTTCTGCTGGGCGTGGCGCTGGATGAATTTCAATACCGGCGGCACGTCGGGCACGGTGTGGATGCGGTAGGTGTGCACCGCCGGGTGGCGCAGCAACTTGCGCCAGCCATGGCCGGTGATGTTGGCGCAGTAATGCGGCGTGATGCCCGCCTTGTAGAGCGCTTCGGTGACCGGCGAATACAGCACCGTCGGCGCCAGCAGCGCATCGCCGTAGGTCAGCGTTGACACGCCGGGCTCCACCGGCGTCAAGTAGCCTTGCGGCAGCCGCTCCACCAGCTTGCGCGCGAGGCTCAGGCCGTTCGCGTGGATGCCGCTGGAGGCCAGCAGCACGATGGCATCGCCCGGCGCGAGATGGTCGCCGACCGACAGCCGCTCTTTCGGATTGATCAGTCCGGTGCACGATGCGGCGAGGTCGATGCGGCCGGCTTCGACGATGCCTGCCAGGGCCGGCGTTTCACCGCCGCCCCAGGCCACGCCGCAGCGGTCGCAGGCGGCTTTCCAGCCAGCCACCAGTGCCTGCGCGCGCTGCGCGTCGCCGAACCAGTCGGAGCCACCGGCAGCCCAGTAGGCCTGCACCACCAGAGGCGTGGCGCCGACGGTGATCAGGTCGTTGATGGCCATCGCGATGGTGTCTTGCGCAATCGCGTCGTAGTAGCTGTGGCCGGTAAGGCGCTGCATCTCGTCGGCCACCAGCGACTTCGAGCCCAGACATTCGACGATGCTGGCGAGATAAAACGGGCCGACGTCGACCACATAGGCCGACTCGCCACGCGACGCGGTCACTTCGCTGAAGCCATGCGCCGCGAGGTGCGCACCGGTGGCGGCGGCCGCGCGCTGCGCAGCGACCTTCAACGGGTCGATAAGGTCGTAGTTGACGCCCGATTGTTCGTAGCTGAGCGTGCCATGGTCGGGCGCGGAGGGTGGGGTCGTGGTCATGGGGCAGGGCGGGGGACCCGCAGAGGGCGCGGTAGCACGGCGAGGGGCCGCCGCAGTGAATGCCACCGGATTATCCGGCAGGCCCTGCGCGATGCAGAGGCACAGTCTTTCGGGCTTCTAGAATCGCTCGATGAGTTACTTGGTGCTGGCCCGCAAATACCGACCGCGCAATTTCGACACGCTGGTCGGGCAGGAACACGTGGTTCAGGCGCTGTCGAATGCGCTGACGCAAGGGCGGCTGCACCATGCCTACTTGTTCACCGGCACGCGCGGCGTCGGCAAAACAACCGTGTCGCGCATCCTGGCCAAGGCCTTGAACTGCACCGGAGCCGACGGTCAGGGCGGCGTCACCGCGCACCCCTGCGGTGTGTGCCATGCCTGCCGCGACATCGATGCCGACCGCTTCATCGACTACATGGAGCTCGACGCCGCCAGCAACCGCGGCATCGACGAGATCCGCGACCTGATCGAGCGCGCCGCCTACAAGCCGACCGTGGGCCGCTTCAAGGTGTTCATGATCGACGAGGCGCATCAGCTGACGCGCGACTCGTTCAATGCGTTGCTCAAAACGCTGGAAGAGCCCCCTGACTACCTGAAGTTCGTGCTGGCCACCACCGAGCCCGACAAGATGCTGCCCACGGTGCTGTCGCGTTGCCTGCAGTTCAACCTGCGGCCGATGGGGCTGCACACCTTGCAGGAACACTTGGCGAAGGTGCTGGCCGACGAGGGCATCGCTGCCGAGCCCGGTGCGCTGCGCCTGCTGGCGCGGTCGGCTCGCGGCTCGATGCGCGATGCGCTGTCGATCACCGACCAG
>JANXTP010000358.1 GCA_025352345.1 Burkholderiales bacterium
TTCAACCGCTTCCGCAAGCTGCTGGTTCGATACGAGAAGCTCGAGCGCAGCTTCCTCGCGCTCAACCACATCGCGGCAGCGATCATCGCGTTCCGCAAGGTGTCGCTGACGATCAACATTATTTACGGATAGGTTCTAAGAACATAGCAATAGTGGAGCAAAAGTGGGCTCTTGGGGGTTTAGACAACCTACTAGTCATCAAGGTAAAGCTCAAAAACAGAGCGTCATTTCCAATCAAAGATTTCGTTATCGGCTGTGTCGTTGTTGCGCAAAGCGGCACGGTTATCGGCACGCCAAGAACTACGCTCTACCAAAATCTCGGGCCTAGTCAAGCAAAAGTCTTTTCGGGCATCACGGTAGGTCTTGTCGACTCGCAAGCTGCGCAAGCAGGTTGCAGCGTTATCGGTGCATCGCGAAATGAGTAACGAACCTGACGTTTCGCTTTTACGTTCCACAGCACCCGCCCTCACAGGAAAGGTTTCGGGTGTTTATCTTCTATTTGATGGCGAGGAGCTTGTTTACATAGGCGAAGGTTGGAACTGCTTTCTTGCCGCAGCCGAGCACACGCGCAAGGAGTTGAAGAAGTCGTTTACCCATTGGAATTTCATCCCAATCGAATCAAAATCCGAGCGAAGAGCTTTGAAGCGCCGCCTGTTGTCTCAACACTCTCCGCGCTTCAACAGGGCCTAGTCGAAGAATGATGGCCAACCAATTCACTGAGCGGATACCCAACCGGCAACGCCGGTCAGTCACCGCTGATGTCAAACGTTGAAGACTGTGCAGCACCCTGTACTGCGTCACTTTTATGGGCCGTGACTCAATGCGAAGAGCCATCAGTCTTCACCGAGCCATCGCCGTGAGGTCAACCACTGTGTCGAACGAATCTAAGCGTCCCGCCATTGCAGTGCCAACCGCGGCAGAAGACCGCGCCCTTGCGCCGGTGGCCAAGGCCGATCTGGATGCGCAGCCGCTGACTGCGAAGCAGTTGACGGCCATGGTTCCGCTGCGTACGCTCCTGAAACGCCCCAGGTCTGAGAGCCCAAAGATCAATCGCTGCTCACAGTGATTGAATGGGTGCACCACACGCTGCCAACAACGACTGCATCCGCTGGCGTGGGCGTTGGGTGTGGGGTGGAGCGAAGTCAAGGAAGGAGAAGCCGCTGAAGGCGGCTTCGGGGGGACATGAGCGCAACCCCACACCCAACGCCCTCGCCAGCTCGCGCAGAAATTGAAAAAGGGGGCGATCTCTAGAATCGATCGCATGACCTTTGTTCACCTTCGTACCCACACCGAATACTCCGTCGTCGATGGCACCCTGCGCATCGACGAGGTCGTTGCGGCTGCTGCTGCCGACCAGCAGGTGGCACTCGCCATCACCGACCTGGGCAACCTGTTCGGCGCGATCAAGTTCTACGGCGCCACGCGCTCGAAGGGCATCAAGCCGCTGATCGGCACCGACGTGTGGCTGGAGCCCGAAGGCAGCGACCGCGCGCCGACCCGGCTGCTGCTGCTGGTGCAGAACCGCACCGGCTACCTGAACCTGTGCGAGCTGCTGACGCGCTGCTGGCTGGGCCCGGCCTCGCAGGCCCAGCCGTGGACGACCTGGGCGGCGCTCGCGGAGCTGAACGGCGGCCTGATTGCGTTGTCGGGCGCCGAACTGGGCCTGGTCGGCCAGGCGCTGGTGGCGGGTGACACGGTGCGTGCGCGCCAGCTTGCACAGCGCTTTGCCGAGCTGTTCCCGAACCGGTTCTACCTCGAGCTTCAACGCGCCGGCCTGCCGGGGCAGGAAGTCCAGGTGCAGACGGCCGTGCGCCTGGCGGCGTCAATGCAGCTGCCGGTGGTCGCGACACACCCGGTGCAGTTTCTGACCAACGACGATTTCGAGGCGCACGAAGCCCGCGTTTGCGTGGCCGAAGGCGAGACGCTGACCAACCCACGCCGCATCAAGCGGTTCAATGCGCAGCAGTACTTCAAATCGCAGGCCGAGATGGAGGCGCTGTTTGCCGATGTGCCGAGTGCCCTGGCCAACAGCGTCGAGATCGCGAAGCGCTGCAGCCTGAGCCTGGTGCTCGGCAAGCCGCAGCTGCCGGCCTTTCCGACGCCCTTGGTCAATGGCGAGCAGATGGCGCCGGAGGCGTTCTTTCGCCACTCGTCGCATGAAGGCTTGAATCAGCGCTTGGTGCAGCTGTATCCCGATGCTGCGAAGCGCGAGGCCGAACGCCCGCGTTACGTCGAGCGGCTCGAATTCGAGATCACCACGATCCTGAAGATGGGTTTCCCGGGTTACTTCCTGATCGTGGCCGACTTCATCAACTGGGCCAAGGCCAATGGCTGTCCGGTCGGCCCGGGGCGTGGATCGGGTGCTGGTTCGCTGGTCGCCTACGCGCTGAAGATCACCGACCTCGACCCGCTTCAGTACAACCTGCTGTTCGAGCGCTTCCTGAACCCGGACCGCGTGTCGATGCCCGACTTCGACATCGACTTCTGCCAGGCCAACCGCGACCGCGTCATCGACTACGTCAAGGACAAGTACGGCCGCGACGCCGTGAGCCAGATCGTCACCTTTGGCACCATGGCGGCGAAGGCCGCGCTGCGCGACATCGGGCGCGTGCTCGGCATGGGCTACGGCCATGTCGACAGCATTGCCAAGCTGGTGCCGGCGCCGCCGGGCAAGGTGGTGACCTTGCGCCGCCCACCAGACCTTGGTGACGGCAAAGTGGACACCAGCGTGATCTACGCGCGCCGCGAAGCGCCCGAGATCGAGGAGCGCGAGCAGAAGGAAGAAGAGGTAGCCGAGCTGCTGGCGCTGGCCGAGCGTGTCGAGGGCATCGTGCGCAACGTGGGCATGCATGCCGGCGGCGTGCTGATCGCGCCGGGCAAGATCACCGATTTCTGCCCGCTGTACATGCAGCCCGGCAGCGACAGCGCGGTCAGCCAGTTCGACAAGGACGACGTCGAATCGATCGGCCTGGTGAAGTTCGACTTTCTGGGGCTGGCTACGCTGACCATCCTGGAGATGGCCACCGAATTCATACGCGCGCGCTACCCCGAT
>JANXTP010000406.1 GCA_025352345.1 Burkholderiales bacterium
GCGGCACCGCGCCGGCCGGTGCCACGCATCGCGGCGCCACGCTCGACATGCCGGCGTGGGAACTCAGTTGCGCTCTCGCCCGTAGCGTGGGTGGCGGCCTTGGTGGCGAACAGTGAGGACTCGTACGCCACTCTCGATTTACCGATAGACGACTGAGTAGGGGTACGTGCGGAGCGGATAGATGCGGCGAGGCAGATCAAACGGTGTTCCGAAGCCAGGATTTGCGGCAAGCAACTCTGCCACTCGTTCAAATTCATTGAGGCAGTTTGCTGCGACACGAGGCGTGGCGCTCTTCCGATAGAACGCAAGAATTTCAGCCAGATCCTGCGCGGCCTCTGGATGAAGTGAGTAGTTCAATCCAGCCCGGCGCGCAGTCTCGCCAACGCAACGTCGCCAGGAATTGCTTGAACGGTTCCCGATTCGATTTCTTCGTCTCGTCGCTTGGCTTCTCGCATCCAGGCGTCCTCGACAGTGGGATCTGTGTCCAGGCTGGCAATGAGGCGATCCAGCAGACGGGAACGCTCTGCCGATGGCAGGCCAAGAACCTCTGCCTCAAGCGCTTCAATGGGCATTGTCATGGTGCATCCTCCGATGAATAAGCGCCAAGTACGTTAGCTTGCCACAGGACGACGGGTGGCAGTTTTTCGCGCGACCGACCCGGTTCGCCAAGGTGTTCGAGCCGAAGCGCTGAGCGGCGGCTTCGCTACAGCGCGCCGGCGAAGGCGCGGTCGAGGATGGCGGGGAGCAGGGCGTCGAGCATCTTTCGCGATTCTGTTTGCGTGGCCTTGATGCGGCGTACTTCCGCACAGGTTTCGGCCAGAAGTTGCTGACGAGCCATCGGCGGCAACGGCAGACGAAGGTCCAAAAAGTCCTGCGGGTTCAAGCGGCGGCGGCGGACGTTGGTGCCGGTGCTGGCGCCACCAATGCTGGACCACAGCGCCGGGTTGCGGAAGTGCACGTCCAGCACTTCGGGCACGACGCGATCGAGGTTGACCTCGAACACCGGGAACTCGGTGGAGACGACGAGGCCGTCGCATTCCGGGGGCACCACGCCGAACGCGCCCTCCCACGCCATCAGCTTGGGGTAGACGAAGTCGCCCGCGCGAAGCCGAGTGAGCTTCGGGTAGGCGAACTCCATGCCGGTTTTCGCGTTGCCAACGAAGACACCACGGCCGAAGCAATAGACGCCAGCGAAGTGGTACGACTCGTCGGCACGCACGCTCACGTCGGGCGAACGCAGCGTCACCAGATCGCGCAACGGCGTCAGCACGGCATCGGGCGCATTGCGCAGCAAGGCTCGACACAGATCGTCGGCTTCGGCTGCCACCGCGTCTTGCAATCTTTGCGCTTCGACCAGCTGCATTGCCGATTCGTCGATCTGCGCCACGATGCGTTGTTGTTCGGGCAGTGGGGGCAGCGGGATGTCGTAGCGAAGTACATCGGCAGGCCGGATAGCAGCGTAGTTCGTAGTCCCTTGCGCGGTCACTTGATCGCGGAATGCTGGTGTACGAATGAACCAATCGATGAAGCGCCTTGCGAGCCGGGTTTCGTCCACAGCGAACAAGAAATAGTGGCTGCTGACGATGGCACCGGTCAACGACTCGGGGACCAGGCCGAACCCACCCATCTTGGCGTCGATCTCCGCGACGAGAAACTCGCCAGCCCGACAGACTTGCTGCGCCTTCGTCTTGATCAACGCTCCGGGCACCTCATCGCGTTGCACGATGCCTTTGGCATGCAATTGAACTCGGGGACGCTTGTACGTCTGAAGGTCGTCAATGGCGATGAACTCTTTGCGATGGCGGAGCAGTTCGCCCAACTTCACACGCTGCCATGTGGCCGCCCCGCCGCTCACGCCGCCGCCTTCGCCAGCAAGCCCTGAATTCGCCCGAGGATCACCGCGATCTGCGCCTCCTTGTCGAGGATGCTCGCGACCAACTCTTCCGGCGCGCGGTGCGTGATGTCGTCCTGCGCACGCGGGTTCTTGCGGTCGAGGTTGCAGTTCGCGGCCAGCAGCTCTTCAGCGCTCACCTTCCAGGCCTGATCGCCCTCTTGCCGGTCGCCCCACCACGCCTGCAGGCCCGCGAATTCATCGAACTGCAAGGGCTGCGTCTTGGTGTAGTTCTTGCGCCCTTCGGGCAAACGATGTTCCCAGTACCAGACCTGCTGCGTCGGCCCGCCACGGTCGAAGAACAGCAGGTTGGTCGGGATGCTGGTGTAGGGCGCGAACACGCCGTTCGGCAACCTCACGATGGTGTGCAGGTTGAATTCGCGCAGCAGCTCGGCCTTGATGCGCGCGCACACGCCGTCGCCGAACAGCGTGCCGTTCGGCACCACCACCGCGGCGCGGGCCGGGCGGCCGGCTTTCGTCAGCTTGCGGTGCAGGCGGCGCATGATGAGCTGCAGGAACAGCAGCGCGGTTTCCGAGGTCTGCTTGTCGTCGGGGAAGTTGCCCTGGATGCCCTTCTCTTCCTCGCCACCGAAGGGCGGATTGGTCAGGATCACATCGACGCGTTCGCGCTCGCCGATCTCAGTGAGCTTGTGGCGCAGCGCGTTGCCGGGGTCGATGTCGGGCGCGTCCAGGCCGTGCAGCAGCAGGTTCATCTGGCACAGTAGGTAGGGCAGCGACTTGGGCTCGCAGCCGTGCAGGCTGCCGCCTTGCAACACCTTGCGGTCGGCCACGGTGTGCACCTGCTCGGCCAGGTGGGCATAGGCCTCGACCAGAAAGCCGCCGGTGCCGCTGGCGGGGTCGAGCACGGTTTCGCCCAGGCGCGGGTCGAGCAGCTTGACCATCAGCCGAACGGCGGCGCGCGGGGTGTAGAACTCGCCGGCATCGCCAGCCGCGTCGCGCATCTCGCGCAGCAGGTTTTCGTACAGCGCGCCGAGCGTGTGCAGCTCGTCGCTGGAGGTGAAGTGGATCGCGTCGACCTT
Organism: Burkholderiales bacterium; assembly: GCA_025352345.1. Lineage (GTDB taxonomy): Bacteria > Pseudomonadota > Gammaproteobacteria > Burkholderiales > Burkholderiaceae_C > PBB1. Next base: position 2,932 of record JANXTP010000406.1, read on the forward strand.
GTCGATCACGTCGCGCAGCAGGTAGCCGCTCTTCATGCGGTTGTCCATGCCCTGGAACACGGTGGCGATCACTTCGCGTCGCTTGTCGCCGTTGCTGGCGGTGAGCTTGCGCAGCATCGCGAACAGGCCCGGACCGGTGCTGCCGTCGCAGCGCGCGGCGACTTCGTTGTTGACGAAGGCCAGCAAGTCGTCGCCGGTCAACCCATTCTTCGCTGCGGCCCAATCGCGCCAGCGGTAGGGCGGCTCGATGGCGGCGCGGAAGCGCGCACCGGCCAGCACCGCTTCGTCTTCGCGCTGGCGCTCCAGGTCGTCGAGGAACTTCAGGAACATGACCCAGGTGAGCAGCGGCAGGCGGTCCAGATCGCCGTTGAGGCCCTTGTCCTTGCGCATGATGTCGCGCGCCGACTTGAGCAGGCTGCCCAGCGACTGGGCGGTGGTGAGCGTAGCGGTGGCGTTCTTCTTGCGGGTGGGCATCGGCGTTCGTACCTGCGTCTCAGGCAGGCGCGCGCTTGCGCGCCGGGGCTTTGGGGCGGGCAGGCTTGCGGGCCACGGCCATCGCGAGCGCCAGCGCACGCAAGGCGGCGTTCACAGCGATCGAGTCGGGAAAGAGCTTCTGCACGTCCTTGTCGAGCACGACGACGTTGCTCCCCTTGGCCACACGCTCGGTATAGCGGCCACGCTGGCCACCGGCAAAGTCGTACTCGGGTTGCATGGCGGGGTCAGTGGAATTCTTCATAGGTCTTGCGTTCCTTGCGGGTGGCAGATCGGGCGCTGATGAGGCGAATGGCTTGGCCGCGGTCCACGTGCACCACGACGAGAAGGTGGCCCGAGTGTGCGCGTGCGACCAGCACGAGGCGGGTTTCGTCCTGCGAATGCAGCGGGTCGGGAATGGTGATCGACAACGGGTCGGCGAAGGCCGTGGCGGCGTCCTCGAATGCTACGCCGTGCTTCGAAAGGTTGGCCGCCGCCTTGACCGGGTCCCATTGGAATTCGAGTGCCATGCGTCACTCTGCTGGCGTCGGGTACTCAGCGCGCATAGAGCAGATTCTGCAGATCGGTGACGGCGGCACGCAATTGCTCGGCACCGCCGAACAGCTGGATGATCTCGGCCGGCTGGCCGTGGCCGGAGAGCGGCGGTACGCGCAGCACATCGGGCAACAGGAATTGTGCGTCGCCATGGTCGGCGTACTTTTCGAGCAACTCTTCGAGCAGCACGCGCGCCTCGGGGCCGAAGCGCTGCCAGAAGTCGGGCCGCTCGCGCTTGAGCGCCAGCGCGCGCTCGCGGCGGGTCCGCAGCGGCGCGTTGAAGGCCAGGTGGCAGAGCAGGTCGAAGGGGTCGGCTTCGGGCTGGTTGGTGGCCTCGGCCAGTTCGGCGAAATCGATACCGCGCTCGCGCAGCGCGTCGATGATCTCGGCCCGTTGCGCGGGCACGGCCCAGCGGCGGCGCAGCTCGGGGGCGGAAGGCACGAGCGCACGCACGCGCTCCGCAACGAACTCGGCGTAACGCACGACGCGCAGCTGGCGGCCGTCGCCGTCGAGTTCATAGACCAAATGCGCGGCGATCTCGACCCGGCCGCCGTCGAAGTAGAACTTGCGGCGCTCCTGCTCCCC
>JANXTP010000415.1 GCA_025352345.1 Burkholderiales bacterium
CCGAGGCACTGCTCGCCGAGGTCGGCCTGCCCGAGCCGAAGCGGCGCCTCGGCGCCTATCCGCACGAGTTGTCCGGTGGTCAGCAGCAGCGGGTGATGATCGCGATGGCGCTGTCGTGCGAGCCGAAGCTGCTGATCGCCGACGAGCCGACCACCGCGCTCGACGTGACGATCCAGCGCCAGATCATGGAGTTGTTGGCGGCCGTGAAGGCACGGCACCGGATGAGCATGCTGTTTATCAGCCATGACTTGGGCCTGGTTGGCGAGATCGCCGACCAGGTCGTCGTGATGCGCCTAGGCACGGTGCGCGAGCGTGGGCCGGTTGCCGAGATCTTCGCGAATCCGCAGGACGCCTACACCCGCGCGCTGCTGGCCTGCCGGCCGACGCTGGCGCGCACCGGGCCGCGGCTGATGGTGATAGCCGAGCACATCGCAACGCAGGGCAGCGGTGCTCAAAGCGAGATCCGTGCGGCGGTTGCCAAAGACGCCAACGCCCCGGTGATCCTCGAAGCCCGCGCGCTGACCAAGAGCTTCTGGATTCCGCAGGGGCTGTTCGGCCGCCGTGAATTCAAGGCGGTCGGCCGCGAGGGTCGCGGCGTCACGTTCCAATTGCGACGCGGCCACACGCTGGGCGTGGTCGGCGAATCGGGCTCGGGCAAGACGACGATGGGCCTCGCGCTGCTGCGGCTGCACGAGGCGAGCGGCGGCCCGGTCGGTGGCGAGGTGCGCTTCGGCGGCGAGGATTTGCTGGCGTTGACCAAGGGCCAAATGCTGCCGATGCGTCGTCGCTTGCAAGTCGTTTTCCAGAACCCGTATGCGAGCCTGAATCCGCGCTTCACGGTTGGCCAGACATTGGTCGAGCCGATGGCGATCCATGGCATCGGAAGTGGCCTCGCGGATCGCGAGTCGCGTGCCAGCGCCTTGCTGCAGAAAGTCGGTCTCGACAAATCTGCGATGGCGCGCTACCCGCACGAATTTTCCGGCGGGCAGCGCCAGCGCATCGCGATCGCGCGCTGCCTGACCTTGAACCCCGAGGTGCTGGTGCTCGACGAGGCCGTCAGCGCGCTCGACGTCTCGGTTCAGGCCCAGGTGCTGAACCTGCTGAAGGATTTGCAGGACGAGTTCGGCCTGGCCTACATCTTCATCAGCCACGACCTCGCGGTGGTGCGCTTCATGGCCGACGAAGTGCTGGTGATGAAGGACGGCGAGGTGGTCGAGCAGGCCAGCGCGGCACAGATCCTCGATGCGCCGCAGCGGGACTACACGAAGCGGCTGATTGGGGCTATTCCGCGCGGATACCGGGCGGCCGCCTGATCAGCGCCCGGTCAATCGGTGGATCGGCGTCCGCCGATGCGGCGGTCGATCACCAGCGCCGGAGGTCCGGCGGATTCGCCTGCGGCGGGGCGGGGCAAGGCATCGAGGCCTTCGAACAGCGACAGCTGGACCGGGCCCCGGCAGCGTTGCAGCACGGTCGATGAACGTGACGCATCGGTGGACCGCATCGGGTGCCGACCCGGCGTCGAATCGGCCAGCACGCGCGAGGTGTTGCCGGTCGTGCCAGCGAAAAACAGGAAGCGATCAGATGCGCCCATGGTCAGTGGCTCGTGTCGGCAGCGGCGCTCATGCGACCTGCGCGACCGCGCGCTCGATCTGCGCCTGAACCTGTCGCGCACCACGCAACACCAGCTCGGGTTCGAGCTGTGCTTGCGGTGCGACGGCGTTGGTGACTTCGTCAAGGGTTTGCGGGTCGGTCATCAGCGCATGGGCCACGGCTGACAGCGCACAGATCGAACGGCGCTGCACCTGGACCGGCAGCTCCCGGGTTGCGTTGAAGATCACGTGGAAGCGAACGCTGTGCACCGCCGCGGGCGCCAGGCCCCAGCTCTCGCACAGCGCGGCACCCAGCGCGTCGTGGCTGACACCGAATTCCTGGTGCTCCAGCAAGGTCAGTTCCTCGTCGCTGACGGCCGTGGCCAGCAGCGGCTTGTAGCGTGTGGGCGCGTGGCGGAACAGCACCGCCTTCCCGCACTCCTCGAACAGGCCGGCCGAGTGGGCCGCCCACGGATCGACCCCGACGGCATGTCCGATGCGCCCCATCAGCAGGCCGCGCACGGCGGCGCGCTCCCACACCGGCGTCAATTCCGGTGCGCCCGGGAACACCGCGCGCAGACCCATTTCGAAGGTGACTGCGGCGACTTCGCGGGTGCCGAGGTAAGTGATCGCCTGGTGCACGCTTTGCACCCGGCCCGACAGCCCGTACAGCGAGGAGTTCACCGCTTTCAGCACCGCAGAGGCCAGCGCCATGTCGGACTCGACCAGCAGGCTGATCTGCTGCAGGTTCACCTCTTCTTCGGCGAGCAGCATCGACAGCTTGACCAGCGCTTCCGGCTGGGCAGGGATGTCGATGTTCAGCGCGCGCAGTTCGGGATCGACGGGCATGGCATGCGTCCGGACAGAATTGACTACAGCCCATCGTAAGCAGCCGCCGGCGCGGCATAGCTTTGAACAATGGGGTTCAGACGGTGCAATTCCGGGGCGTGTGCCCGGGCTCACCGCGTGCCGAGGTAGCCGTCCCAGACCGTCTTGAGGATCAGCGCGCCCACCACGCCGATGAACACGCCGCGCACGAAGCCAGCGCCGCGGCGCAGCGCGAGGCGGGTACCGAGCAGGCTGCCCATCACATTGGCCACCGCCATCACCGCGGCGAGCGGCCACCACACATGGCCGGTCAGCCCGAACAGCAGCAGCGCGGACAGGTTGGTCGCGGTGTTCAGCAGCTTGGCGCTGGCGCTCGCATGCAAGAAATCAAAGCCGAGCACACGCACGAACAGAAACACGAAGAAGCTGCCGGTGCCGGGGCCGAAGAAGCCGTCGTAGCAGCCGATCACCGCGCCGATCAGGCTGGCAAGCAGCACCTGGGTGCGCCCGTGATGCCGCGGCGCGTGCGTGCGCCCGAGGTCCTTGCGCAGCAGTGTGTAGATCAGCACCGCCAGCAGCACGAAAGGCAAGGCCTTGCGCAAGCCGCTGGCATCGATCAGCGTGACCGACCAGGCGCCCGCGAAGCTGCCAACGAGCGCAGCCGCAGCGGCGGGTAGCAGGGCATCCCATGGCACGCGCACCCGCCGCGCGTACTGCAGCGTGGCCCAAGCGGTGCCCCAGACGGCGGCGCCCTTGTTGGTGCCGAACAGGGTGGCCGGGGCGGCGTTGGGGTAGGCGGCGAACAGGGCCGGCACCAGCACCAGGCCGCCACCGCCGACGATCGCATCGACGAATCCCGCGAACAGCGAGGCGAGGATCAGCAGCGTGGTGTCGAGCATCAAGAAACGAAAAAGCGCCGGGAGTACCGGCGCTTCTTGATTTTGACATGGGCCGGTGGTGCGGCGCTGTCGTTGCGTCTGTCAGGCCGTGCGCCTGCATCCGTTCGTATTGTCTCCTCATCACCCCCCGTATCAGGAGCGCACCGTGAAGGGGCTCCTGCTAAGAAACGAAATTTAGGCGTGCGCCCACAGCTCAATCCCAAGGGTTGTCCCTAGACTGTCGCGTGGGAGCCACTGCGGATGCAGCTGGCTGCCGTTCAGCCGGCCGGCAGCGACAGCGTGACCGTGGTGCCGTGGCTTGGCTCGCTGGCCACCGACACCTCGCCGCCATGCAGCTCGGCAATGCGCTTGACGATCGCCAGGCCCAACCCCTTGCCGCCTTCCGACGAGGCTGGTTCCACACTCTGACGGCTTTGGTAGAAGCGGTCGAACAGGTGGGCGAGGTCGGCGGCAGGAATGCCGGGCCCGCTGTCGCTGACGCTGACCTCAACGCGCCGCGCGGGCGTGCGTTCGCTGTTGTTCGTTGCAGGATCGACGCGCCCGCGCGCGGCCAGCGTGATGCGGCCACCGGCCGGGCAGAACTTCAGCGCGTTGTCGACCAGATTGGCCACCGCGCGCTCGAACAGCTCGATGTCCAGTGCGGCAAACGTCGGCAGCTCGTCGGCAGCGGGTTCGGCGACCAGCACGATGCCTTGCTTTTCGGCACGCGCCAGGAAGCGCAGCGCGATGTCATCGAGCAGCTCGGCAGCGTCGAGCCGTTCGGGGTGCAGCTTGAACTCGGGCTCGTCGAGCTGCGCCAGGTCACCCAGCGACTGCACCAGCCGCGCTGCATTGCGGGTGTTGCGCAGGGCGACTTCCACCAGTTGCCGGTCGGCCGCTTGGTTCGGGTATCGGGCTGGATCGGCGGCCCAGCGCGTGTCCAGCGTTTCCAGGCAGGCGGCGGTGGCCGTCAGCGGCGAGCGCAGGTCGTGCGACAGGTTGCTGACGCCTTCGCGGCGGAAGTGATCGAGGCGGCGCAGCGCCTCCCACTGCGCGCGCAGCGTCATCAGCATCGCGCGAAAGCCGCTGGCCAACTGACCGAATTCGTCGCGCGATGCATGGAGGTCGAAGCTGTCTGGCGTGCGGGTGAGCGCAGCGTCGGCGGCGCCTGCCGTCAGGCCTTCGCGCTCGACCGCCGCCACGGCCTCGGTCAACCGGCGCAGCGGGCGGGTGACGGTGGCGGTGATCCAGGCGGTCAGCAGCGTCGCCAGCACCACCACCGCGAGCACGGACGCCAGCGCCGGCCGGGCGAAGGTGCTGCGAAAGGCCTGCGCACGGCCTTCGGACACCGCAGGCAGCTGACACACCAGGTACAGGTAGCCGGCCACCGGCTGATCGGGTCGGATCACCGCACTGGTCAGGGGCAGTGCAGCGATGATGGCGCCGCTGTCGGCGCCGGGGCGTTCGGGGTCTTCACCCATGACGTAGGGCATGGGTGTCGGGCCCATCGCCTCCATTAATGGTTGCATCTTCACTCGGTAGCCGGGCGGCAGCGGCATCGAACTGGTCGACACGATCACCGAGCCGTCGGCGCGCAGCAGGTAGAGCTGGCTGTCGGGTTCGAAGAACAGCAGGCTGCGCAGGAAGACGGTGAACTCTTCCGGGTGCCGCTGCTGCATGTCGAGCATGCCGTTGTAGGTGGCGCCGACGCGTTTCAGGAACGCATTGGCGCGGTGGTAGGTGGTCTCGTGCTCGAAACGGTCGAAGGCGTACAGCACGGTGGCGATCACGCCCAGCGCCGTCAGCGCGCCGGTCACGAAAATGGTCAGCGCTATCTTGAAGCGGACACTCATGCCGAGCCGGTGGATGACCCTGCGATCGGCGTCATGGCGGCGCCTCGCGCAGCTTGTAGCCAGCGCCGCGCACCGTCAGGATCAGCTGCGGGCGCATCGGGTCGACTTCCAGCTTGGCGCGCAGCCGGTTGATGTGCGTGGTCACCGTGTGCTCGTAGCCGTCATGGCTGTAGCCCCACACCGCGCCCAGCAGTTGGCCACGCGAGAACACATGGCCCGGGTGCTGGGCGAAATGCAGCAGCAGATCGAATTCAAGCGCGGTGAAGTCGAGCAGCTGCTGGCGAAAGCGCACCTGACGCTTGACCGGCAGGATTTCCAGGTCGCCGTTGCGCAGCGTGCTGGCACTGGCCTGCCCGGCCGCACCGACCCCGGCCTGCGCCGCGCGCAGCATCTCGGCGCGCCGCAGCAGCGCCTTCACGCGGGCCAGCAGCTCGGCCAGCGAGAACGGTTTGGTCAGGTAGTCGTCGGCACCGAGTTCCAGGCCGAGCACGCGGTCGAGCTCGGTCGATTTCGCGGTCAGCATCAGGATCGGCGTGCTGCGCCCGCGGGCGCGCAGCGCCTTGCAGACTTCCAAGCCATCCAGGCCCGGCATCATCAGATCGAGGATCAGCAGGTCGCTGGCCTGCTCATTCTGGCTGGCCAACGCGGCCATGCCATCGGCCACCGCCGTCACCTCATGACCGGCCTGCTGCAGGTTCATCACCAGCAGGTCGCGGATGTCGGTCTGGTCTTCGGCGACGAGGATCTGGGCGGGCATGGGCGAATTGTCGCGCGACACCTGTGCTTCTTACCTGGCAAATGTTAGGTGGCTGTGAGGTTCGGCGAGCAAGGCGTGAGGTGCGATCACCACAGTCACGACATCGACCCCACCGATCCGGAGCCTCCATGCAGACCGCCCTCGCCACCACCGCCGCCACCTCCTTCGACATCGCTTCGTTCACCGCGACCCCGGTGGCCTGGACCGACCTGGTCGCCCACCGCAGCCACTTGGTGCGCTTCGCGCAGCGCAAGCTGCACGACCCGATGCTGGCCGAAGACGTGGTGCACGACGTGTTCGAAGCGGTGCTGTCCGGCCGGGCGCTTTTCGCCGGCCGCTCGGCGCTGCGCTCATGGCTGACCGGCATCCTGAAGCACAAGATCGTCGACCTGGTGCGCCAGCGTGCCGGCTACGACAGCCTCGACGACAGCGATTGCACCGGCGACGATGGCGAAAGCCTGGCGCACGGCGCCATGGCCTTCGAGTGTCCGCAGCCGCGCCCTGACGAACTGGCCGAGCAGCGCGAATTCCTGGCCCAGACGCTGGCGCGCATCGACGCACTGCCGGCCGGTCTGCGCGATGTGATGCACCTGCGGGTGCTGCAAGACCAGCCGACCGACATCGTCTGCCGCACGCTGGCGATCAGCGAGGACAACCTGTTTGTGCGCCTGCACCGCGCTCGCAAGCAGCTCCTGTCGTAAGGCGCGGCGCGTTCAGTCGCGCTGCGCGTCTTCAGCAATCCATTGCGCGGCGCGCTCGGCAATCATCAGCGTCGGTGCCGCGGTGTTGCCGCTGGTGATGGTGGGCATCACGCTCGCATCGGCAATGCGCAGGCCGGCGATGCCGTGCACCCGCAGCTGCGAATCGACCACTGCCTGCGGGTCGCCCGCCGGCCCCATCTTGGCCGTGCCCACCGGGTGGAAGATGGTGGTGCCGATCTCGCCGGCCAGCCGGCTCAGGTCCTCGTCGGTCTGGTACTGCACCCCCGGCTTCACCTCGCGCGGGCGGTAGGCCGCGAGCGCCTGCTGCGCGATGATGCGCCGCGTCACGCGCAGCGCGTCGGCGGCGACCTGGCGGTCTGCTGCGGTGCTCAGGTAGTTCGGCGCGATGCGTGGCGCGTCAGTCGATTGCGGGCTGCGCAACCGCACCGTGCCGCGGCTGTTCGGGTTCAGGTGGCACACGCTGGCGGTGAGCGCGTCGAAGGTGTGCAGTGGCTCACCGAAGGCATCGAGCGACAGCGGCTGCACGTGGTATTCGAGGTTGGCATGCGCTTGCTGCGAATCGCTGCGGGTGAACGCGCCGAGCTGCGACGGCGCCATGCTCAGCGGTCCCGAGCGTCGCAGCGCGTACTCGATCGCCATCTGTGCCTGGCCCCACAGTGAGCGCGAGCGGGTGTTCAGGGTGGTCACACCCTCGACCGCATAGACCGAGCGCAACTGCAAGTGATCCTGCAGGTTCTCGCCGACGCCCTGAAGGTCGTGCAGCGGCGTGATGCCGATGGCTTGCAGTGCGGCCGCGGCGCCGATGCCTGAGAGCTGCAGCAGCTGGGGCGTGCCGACCGCGCCGGTGCACAGGATCACCTCGCGGGCCGCCAGAACCTGGATCGGCGCGCCCCGGTTCGCGTCGCCGCGGTCGCCGCGCGGCAGCACCTCAACGCCAATGGCGCGCGGTGGGCCGGCCGTGACCCGGCCGTCAGCGTTGCGGTCCAGCAGCACCCGCGAGATGTGCGCGCCGGTCCAGATCTGCAGGTTGTCACGGTCCATCACCGGGCGCAGAAAGCCCTTGGCTGTGTTCCAGCGCAGGCCTTTGCGCTGGTTGACTTCGAAGTAGCCGACGCCTTCGTTGTTACCGCGGTTGAAGTCGTCGGTGGCCGGGATGCCCGCCTGGCGGGCCGCCTCGGCGAACGCATCAAGCACCGGCCAGCGCAGGCGCTGCTGCTCGACACGCCACTCGCCGCCCGGACGGTTGCCTTTTTCATCCCAGCCCGGCGCCGCGTGGGATGCATCGGCGCCCCGGTGGAAATCTTCATGCTTGAGGAAATGCGGCAGGCACTCTGCCCAGCTCCAGCCGGGATTCGCCCCGAA
>JANXTP010000424.1 GCA_025352345.1 Burkholderiales bacterium
AGGTACTCATCGCAATAGAACAGTTCCTTAAAGCCCATCCCAACAAAAAGATCTGTATCATCTGGGATAATGCCCCATTCCACAAAAGTATGAAGATACGAGAACAACTTAAAGCCGGTGGCATCATGGAGAGAGTTCACCTTATAGCTATGCCCCCCTACGCACCAGACAATAACCCCATTGAACATGTCTGGAATACCACCAAACAATATAACGCCAATATCCAGCATGATAACTTCCAGGAAACGAAACAGGCGTTCAGCAGCGAGTCGGCAAACCGCGGATGGATGCTCCCGCGCGACGGTGCGTGATGGGTGATCACGACCGTCGGCCCGTCATGAACTGCGGCCAACCTGTCATCGAGCCAACCGGCGTGACGCCTGAACAATGCCACCGAGTCTTCAGGTGAGAACACGGTGTTGGTTGCTTCGACGAGCGCGATCCTGCTGAAGTCACGCATCAGGCGGCGCGCCTCAGCCATCGCCGTTGCCTTCTTTTCAGCGCCGCCGAACAACTCGAAATCAGTCCACAACGTGGTGCCAAGAAAGCGCACACCATCGATAACGGTCTCGGTGTTGTCGAGCACCTGGATCTGCGTTCCGTCGCACAGCCGCTTGACCTCGTCCGCAGCGCCCTCGATGCTGCTGCCATAAAACTCGTGATTGCCGAGGACGTAGAGCACCGGCTTCTCGAAGAGCAAGGCCCAGGCCACCGCCTCTCTGGGGCGCGAGATGTCCCCGGCCAGGATGACGACGTCAGCATCGTTCACCGGCCTGTCGAACGTACCGAACCCCAGATGGAGGTCGGACAGGATGTTGAGCTTCAAGGGTTCTGCCTCCTTGCGATCGACGGGCCGGCTGCTTTGGCCCCGGGTCGTCGCAGATCTGCGAATGGCTTCTGCCAAGCCGCTCTTATACATCACACTGTGATATATATTGATGGAACGAGGGTAATCGCCATGTCCAACCGCAAGATGTCCAAGGCCGACTTTGAAGCACTTGCTGGTTTTCGCTACCAGCTGCGCCGCTTTCTGCGCTTCAGCGAAGAAGTGACGCATCGCAACGGCGTGACGCCACTGCAGTATTTGCTGATGCTGCAGATCAAGGGCTTCCCCGGACGGGAGTGGGCGACGGTGGCGGAGCTCGCCGAGCGCCTGCAGGCCAAACATCATGGCGTCGTATCGCTGGTATCCAGGTGCGAAGCGGCCGGTTGGGTGCGTCGCACCTCGAGTCGGAACGACAAGCGATGTGTGGAGGTTGAACTGACACCAGCAGGCGAGGCGTGCCTGGAGCAGCTCGCGCGCCTGCATCGAGAAGAGCTGGATTCGGTGAACGCGGGATTTTCGGTGTCTGCCGTTGCGGGCTCCGGTGCTGTCGCGACAAGCCTGCGCGGGTAAGCTCGCCCTCCGGTTTTGACGCCAGAATGAAGGCGCCGGTCGAAGTACCTCAACAACATCGTCGAGCAGGATCACAGGGCGTTCAAGCGGATCGTTCGGCCGCTGCCGGACTTCAAAGCGCTCCGCTGAGAACGCATCATTCCGGCGGGCGCCGAAGTGATGCACATCATCAAGAAGGGGCAGCACCTCCCCAAAGCCCGAGCCTGGTCCGCAGCCAAGCAGCTCTACTTTCTGGCGCTTTGAGGGGCGGCTGACTCAGCGGCTCGCCGAACCTCGATCCCTGGTTGCGACAGAACCAAAGCCATTCGGTGTCACGCCGAACCAAGCTCGGAGTCCAGAATGACCGACAAGTCTTCGCCCGTCTCCTCCAACTGCACCAGCGTCGCTTGGCGCGCGCTGAGAGGATCCCGATTTAGCAACGCCGTCAGAATCGCCTTGTGGCGCGGCAGCGAAAGCGCGTGGGTGTTCGGATGCTGGCTACTGAGCTTGATCGACTCGCGCAGCGCAAGCGAAAGCATGTTGCCGATGTAGGCCAGCAGGTCGTTGCCAGTCGCCTCGGCAATCCGCCGGTGGAAGGCGAGGTCGGGCTCCAGCAGTTCTTCGGATGTTGTCGCGGCCTCCATGCCCGCATAGGCCTCGGCGATGGCGCGCAGGCTCTCGTCGCTGGCGATCTTCGCGGCCAGCGCCGCCGCGGCTGGCTCGAAGATGCGTCGCACCGTCAGCAAGGTGTTGACGAATTCGCGTGGCGGTTGGGTCTGGATCAGCCAGTACAGCACGTCGGGGTCGAGCAGGTGCCAGTCGCTGCGCTGCCGCACGATCGCACCGGCGCGCTGCTTGGAAACCACCAGGCCTTTGGCCACCAGCACCCGCGTTGCTTCGCGCAGAACCGGGCGACTGACGTCGTAGCTTGCGCACAGCGAAGCTTCGTTGGGGAGCTTCTCAGCTGGCTTCAGATCGCCTGAGACGATGCGCATGCCGAGATCGTGGACGATCCGGGCATGCATGCTCTTGCGTTCAGGTGGTCGGCGGTAATCCGAATGACCCGCGGAGGCTTTCATGAAGGTGGTCCTCGAAACCGTAACTTCTGCACAAGCCAACCCGGCGGGGTCGGCGGCGGCTCACGATCCGGTGCTCAAGCCGGCTTCTTGTTACTCGTCACGATGACGTTCCACGAACCCGGTTTGAAGCGCGCGGTCAGGCGGTCGCCGTCGATCTGAATCGCCGCATTGCGGCTTGGCGCCACGGTGTCCGGTGCGGCCATCGTGTTGGTGGCCTTCACGTCGGCGTGAAAAAGCTCGATCGCCTCGACCAGATGCTGCTGGTCGCCGAGGCCGCGCAGCTCGATGCTGATTTCCTGCTCGTCGCTCAGGTGCCGGTTGAGCGCAAAGATCGCCGTCTGGCCGGTTTCGTCATCATGCAGCACGCTGGCGCACAGGTACGGAACCTCCGGAAAGGTCTTGGACTGGTAGGTCGGCGAGTGGATCACCGG
>JANXTP010000433.1 GCA_025352345.1 Burkholderiales bacterium
TCCAGCGCAAGTAAAAAAAGCTGCCATAGGCATCGCGCAGCGCATCGTCACGCCAGCGTGTGATACCGGTCTGGCCCCAGCGGCTGCAGCCTGCGCCGTTGGCGCGCAATGACACGCTGTAGCGTCCGTTCGACAGCACATGTGTAGGTTCAATTGCGGTCGAACCCGGTAACACCTCACGCAACAGCCCCGGTGTTCGCCTTCGTTGCCGCGTCTGCAATGGCGGACCCGACGGCGGTACGTACAGCATTGACACCTCACGTGGCGCACGTTCGTGCAGCAGTGAGACCACCGCCTCGATGTGTGCATTCGCCATGCCCCAGCGTTGCGCGGGACCGCCTTGCAGCACGTTGGCCAGTGCCACGATGCTCATACCCTGGTGATGCGACATGAAAGTATTCACGGGCGTGAACAGCTCACTTCCGGCCTGCCGCGCAGGGGAAAAGTCGAGCGCTTCGATAAAGCCGTAGCGTGCGCGCGCCCCCAGCTTTTCCAGCGCAGCAAAGTTGATAAAGGCAAGGTGGGGTGCGATCTGTGCCGCCAGTGCTGTGGCGTAGGGAGCGATCACCAGCTCGTCCGGTGGCGTGCGGCGCAGCGCCAGCCTCGGCACCCCTTGTGGCGCGTATTGGTAGGCCAGCGTGTGGTCGCTTCCAGCGTAGGCTGACTCCGATATGCCCCAGGGCACGTCTTGCACTTGCGCGAATGCGATCTGCTCCTGAAGTGCAGCATGGCAGGCCTCACGCAGCACGCTGCCATACGGCTCATCGAGCACCAAGTTGGGCATCAGATACTCAAACATCGAGCCCGACCATGAACGCAAGCCCACGTTCGCGCCAACGGCATAGAACAGCCGGCCGAGTGATGCCCAATGGCGCACAGGCACATCACCCCGGGCGACGGCCAACAGGCTGGTCAGTCGAGATTCCGACGCCAGCAAGTCATAAAATCCCGCATCAAGCTCCTGCTCCGCGACTCGGTAGCCAATGTGAAAGAGGTTCCGTTTCCGGTGATACAGAAAACTGAAGTCGGCTTGCCAAGCCAAGCGTTTGAAGTCGTGGGCTAGCGCCTGAAGGCGCCGGCTCGCTTCATGCGTCCCTGACACCCCCGGCGCGTGGACCAGTGTTGCCGCCTGCGCGTCCAGCCAGGCTGAGCGCAGTGTCGCCTCGTGATCAACCAGGCACCATACCAACTCGTCTCGAGGTGTCGGTTGGGTGGGGGCCACGGACTCAGTCTGGTTGGGCAACAACGTCGCCAGCTCGACGGCGGCCTCACGCAGCAGTCGCTCGAACTGCACTGCGTTTTGGCGGCATTCGGCCAGCGGGTCCGGCATGGCCAGCAAGCGCGCCAGTGCTGCGTCGCTCAGCAACGTCGGCAGCAGGTCGCTCCACAACGGAAGCAGCGGCGCCAACCGTTGCTTTGAAACGTCAATGGCATGTTGCGCAGCGCGAGCGTCATGTGGCGCGCCCGCTAATTCCAGGCAGGACTGCGCCACCGCAAGTAAGTGGCCGCTGAAGTTGCCACTGTCCACGGTTGACACATACATCGGCAGCAGCGGTGCCCGGCTTTGCGTGTCGTACCAGTTCAGGAAGTGGCCGCGATGGCGTTGCAGGGTAACCAGCGTAGCGAGGGTGGCGTCCAGACGCGCCAGCAACTCCTGCGTGCCGATCCAGCCGAACTGGCGGGCGCAAGCCGCACTCAGCAGGTACAAGCCGATGTTGGTGGGCGAGGTGCGGTGCGCCACCATGTCATGCGGCATGGTCTGCAAATTATCGGGCGGCAGATGATTGTCCTCAGCGACAACGCAACGCTCAAAAAAGCGCCAAGTGTCGCGTGCGACTCCTTCCAGATAGGCTTGCTCCCGAAGCGGCAAGGTCGCATCCTTGCGCGTTGGGCATGGTCGACTGACCCACCAGGTCCATACCGGAGACGCAGCCCACAGCAAGCACAGTATCAGCGCCATCACAGGATACGGTGTGGCCACGGCGAACAATGCGGCGAGCACCAGCAGCGCCACCATCGGCAGGCTCCAATGTTGACGCACCAGCGCTGTAATCCCGGTCTTTGCCTGTGCCTGCGTGGCTGCGGCGGTGGTCCACTGCAGTAAATGGCGGCGGCTGATGGTCATCCGGTAGAGTGCGCGCACGATGGCGTCCACCACCATCAGCGACTGCAGCAGCAACTGACCCAAATGCCACAGACCGCCCCACAGCGTCCGGGCCAGATCAATCGCGGCTTGACGGTAAAAATAACGTTTGGCCAGGTCGTCCCGGCTGGTCGAAAAACCCGCTGCAGCCCCCATCAGCGGCCCCGCTGAAAACGCGGCCATCACCAGCGCCAGCGCAGCCCAGGGCGACACGACGGCGCCAGCCAACGCTAGCAGCAAGAGGGCCAACGACATGGGTGCGACAAGCGAACGGCGCAGGTTGTCAAACATCTTCCAGCGGTTGATGACACGAAAGCGATAGCGCATGGGATTCAGCAGAAACGGCAGCAACTGCCAGTCGCCGCGGGTCCAGCGGTGCACGCGCATTGCCGCCACATCGGCATGAAACGGCGCGTCCTCAATCACCGTGATGTCGGTCACTGCGGCGCAACGTGCCATTGAGCCTTCGAGTAAATCGTGGCTTAGCACCTGGCCATCAGGCAGGCGGTTGGACAGTACCGCATGCATCGCCCGCACGTTGAGCAGCCCCTTACCAGTGAAGGTTCCTTCGCCAAACAGGTCTTGATAGA
>JANXTP010000015.1 GCA_025352345.1 Burkholderiales bacterium
GCCTGCCGCCCTGGGACGCGGTCGTCGGCCGCTTGTCGGGCGGCGAGAAGCGCCGCGTTGCGCTGTGCCGGCTGCTGCTCTCCAAGCCCGACATGCTGTTGCTCGACGAGCCCACCAACCACCTGGACGCCGAGTCGGTCGACTGGCTGGAGCAATTCCTCAGCCGCTTCGGCGGCACCGTCGTCGCGATCACCCACGATCGCTACTTCCTCGACAACGCGGCCGAGTGGATTCTCGAACTCGACCGCGGCTCGGGCATTCCGTACAAGGGCAACTACAGCACCTGGTTGGAACAGAAGGAAGCCCGCATCGAGCAGGAACAGAAGACCGAAGACGCGCGCACCAAGGCGATGAAGAAGGAGCTGGAGTGGGTGCGCCAGAACCCGAAGGGCCGGCAGGCGAAGAGCAAGGCGCGTCTGGCCCGCTTCGAGGAACTGAGCGACACCGACTACCAGAAGCGCAACGAAACCAACGAGATCTTCATCCCGGTCGGCGAGCGGCTCGGCCACGAGGTGATCGAATTCGAGAACGTCACCAAGAGCTTCGGCGACCGGGTGCTGATCGACAACCTGAGCTTCAAGGTGCCGGCCGGCGCCATCGTCGGCATCATCGGCCCGAACGGCGCCGGCAAGTCGACGCTGTTTCGCATGATCAACGGCATCGAAAAACCCGACAGCGGCAGCGTGAAGATCGGCCCGACGGCGCGCATGGCGTTTGTCGATCAAAGCCGCGAATCACTGGCCGCCGACAAGACGGTGTGGCAAGACGTGTCGGGCGGGCTCGACAACATCGTTGTCGGCAAGTTCGTGATGCCGAGCCGCGCCTACATCGGCCGCTTCAACTTCAAGGGCAACGACCAGCAGAAGCTGGTCGGCAGCTTGTCGGGCGGCGAGCGCGGCCGGCTGCACCTGGCGAAGACGCTGGCGCAGGGCGGCAACGTGCTGATGCTCGACGAGCCGTCGAACGACCTCGACGTCGAAACCCTGCGCGCGCTCGAAGACGCGCTGCTCGAATTCGCCGGCAGCATCATGGTGATCAGCCACGACCGCTGGTTCCTCGACCGCATCGCGACGCACATCCTGGCGGCTGAAGGCGATTCGAAGTGGAACTTCTTCGACGGCAACTACCAGGAATACGAAGCCGACAAGAAGAAGCGCCTCGGCGAAGAAGGCGCGCGGCCGAAGCGGGTGCGGTTCAAGGCGCTGAAATGAGGCTGGCCGCTGCACTGGGCGGGCTGCTGCTGGCCAGTTGTGCGGCCGTGCCGCCGTCGCCAGGAGCGACAGGTGCATCCGCGGCGGTCGCACCGTTCGGCGCTGCGGCGCCTGCCTCAGCCGCCGCCGCTACCACCGGGCCCACCGGCGCCGCAGCCCGTCCTGCGGCAGCACCGGGTGCTGCACCGCAGGTTGCCGCTGCGCCCGGCGCGCCGCGACCTTTCGCCGAGGTGATCAAGGACGCCAAGCAGATGAGCGGCCTGTTCACGCTGTGGCAGAAGGACGAGAAGGTGTGGATCGAGCTGAAGCCTTCGGACTTCAACCAGCCGCTGTTCCTGTCGCCGAAGCTGAAAACCGGCATCGGCGAACCCCGTTTCTTCGGCGGCCTGATGGGCGACGAGCTGGTGATCGAGTTCCGGCGCGTCTACAACGTGGTGCAGATGGTCGCGCGCAACACCGAATACGTCGCTGCGCCGAAGACGCCTACCGGCCGCGCGGTCGAGGCGGCGTTCTCGCCCAGCCTGCTGGCGTCGACGCCGGTGGCGAGCCTGCCGCACCCCGATCGGAAATCGGTGCTGGTGGAAGCGAACGCACTCTTCGTCAACGACATGATGGGCATCGCCCAAGGCCTGCAGCGCCAGTACCGGCAAGGCTATGCACTCGACGGGCGCAATTCGGTGATCACCGAGGTGCGCTCCACCGACGACCTGCTGGTGCTGGAGGTGCTGAGCCACTACGCCACCGGCAACATCTCGTTGCCCAACCCCGGCGCCGCGCCGCCGGGCGCACCGCAACCTTCACAGCCGCAGACGGTGCCCGACCCGCGCAGCCTGTTCATGACATTGCACTACTCGCTGGCGAAACTGCCCGAGCAGGCGATGGTGCCGCGCCAGGCCGATGGCCGCATCGGCCACTTCACCAGCAACCGCTCCGACTTCAGCGACGACCTGTCACGCTCGCCTCGCCAGCGCTTCGTCAACCGCTGGCGGCTTGAAAAATCAGGCCCCGCCGCCGAGCTGTCGCCGCCCGTCAAGCCGATCACCTACTGGCTCGACCGCACGATCCCCGAGAAGTACCGCGCCTCGATCACCGCCGGCATCCTCGAATGGAACAAGGCCTTCGAGAAGATCGGCTTCAAGGACGCGATCCGTGTGGAGGTGCAGCCTGAGGACGCGACCTGGGACACGCTGGACTACGGCCGCAACTCGGTGCGCTGGATGACCAACGCGAACCCGTCGTTCGGGGCCATCGGCCCCAGCCATGTCGACCCGCGCTCGGGCGAGATCCTCGACGCCGACATCGGCATCGAAAGCCTGTCGTCGCGCAGCCTGCGGGCCTTGCGTTCCCAGGTGCTGGCGTCGCCGCCGGTGACCGCATCGTCCGAAGTGCCGCCTGAACTGGCGGCACGTGGCATGCGCCCGCAGTCGTGGTGCGCCTATGCCGATCAGGCTGCCGAACAGCTCGGCTATGCGCTCGATGTGCTGGAAGCGCGCGGCGACATCGCGCCCGACAGCGCCGAAGCGGAAGCTTTCGTGCAGGGCTACATGAAAGACGTGACGATGCACGAGGTTGGCCACACGCTGGGCCTGCGCCACAACTTCCGGTCGTCGCGCGCCTACACCGAAGCGCAGCTGGCCGATCCGGCCTTCACAGCCACCCACGGCATCAGCGGCTCGGTGATGGAATACGCCGCGCTGAACCTGGCCGCGCCCGGCGTGCCGCTGCCGCGCCAGGGCACGGTGTTCAACCCCACCATCGGGCCGTATGACTACTGGGCGATCGAATACGCCTACCGCCCGCTGCCACCTGATCAGGAAGCCAGCGCGCTGGCGAAGATCGCAGCGCGCAGCGCCGAGCCGCAGCTCGCCTTCGGCACCGACGAAGACAATTTCTTCGGTGTCGACCCCGAAACCCTGCAGTTCGACCTTGGCTCCGATGTGATCGCCTTCGCGCGCAAGCGCATTGCGATCGCGCGCGACCTGCTGTCGCGCCAGGAAACGCGCACGCTGCCCGCCGACCAGGATTACGCCGTGCTGCGCCGATCGGTCACCTACGCGCTGCGCGACATGGGCCGCGCGGCCGGTGTGTTGACGCGGCAGATCGGCGGCGTGCGCACGCTGCGCGACCACGCAGGCAGCGGCCGCGATCCGTTGTCACCCGAGCCCGCGGCAGAGCAGCGCGCCGCGCTCGATCTGCTGGCGCGCGGCTTCCTGTCGGCCGACAGCTTCCGCATTTCACCGGCGCTCCAACGCAAGCTGGCAGTCGATTTCCTCGAACGCAGCGATGCGGCGCTGCGCAGCGACGGCACGCC
>JANXTP010000284.1 GCA_025352345.1 Burkholderiales bacterium
CGAACTCAATGACCAGGGCTATCTGGTGGTGGATGGCATCGACGGCCGCGCGCACTATGTCCGCCTGCCGGTTGGCGCGGACCTGGCCGCACTGCCGGTGGGTGGCATCGTGGAAATGAAGCCTGCCGAACGGGAACGAGCGGTAGACCGCAACATCGCGGGTATAGCGCGTGAAGGTCTCTACCGCAGCGCCGACCATCTTGTCCAGCTTCGACAAGAAGGTGCCGCAGACCCACAAACTGCGGTCGATGCCCGCGTGCGGCGACTCGAAGCGCTGCGTCGCTCCACAGTGGTGGAGCGCATGGCCGACGGCGTTTGGCGCATACCGCCTGACTTCTTGTCACGCACGCAAGCGCACGATGCGCAGCGGGCCGCAGGGGGCACTATCGAACTGCGTTCGCACCTGTCGATCGAACAGCAAGTAGGCGCGCACGGCGCCACATGGCTGGACCATCAAATGGTGGGCGACGCGAAAGAATTGTCGCCACGGGGCTTCGGCGTCCAGGTGCGTGATGCGTTGCAAGGCCGAGTCAGTTTCCTCGTCGAGCAGGGCTTGGCCGAGCGGCGCGGCTCGCGTGTGGTTTTAGCGCGCAACTTGCTATCCACCTTGCGCAACCAAGAATTGGCTGCTGCGGGCAAAGTGATCCAGCAGGAGACCGGGCTGGCCCACCGCCCGCTGCGCGATGGCGAGCGCGCAAACGGCATCTACCGTCGCTCAGTCCAGCTCGCCAGCGGTCGCTTCGCGATGCTGGACGACGGCATGGGTTTCAGCCTGGTGCCGTGGCGACCGGTAGTAGAACAAAGGCTTGGGCAGCAGGTATCGGCCATCGTGCGCGGGGCATCAGTCACCTGGGATATGGGACGAAAACTTGGCCGGTAGGCGCAGGGCCACTATGAAATGGCGGCCACCATTGCTCGCACCTCATGCGCGACTACCTCTTCACTTCAAAGCGCAGATAATCCGACAGCCGCTTCGACTCGGTAATCTCATCGTGTGGTAACAGCAGGTACCTCCACGGTTTGGTGCCAACCTCGACGGCATGGTCTGACGCATGCTTGCACCAACGCGCCGCTGAATCCGCCTTGGCTTGCACCTCCTGCGTGTTAACGTCGGCACGAGCCTTGGTTTCCACCATGTAGATGGTCGAATCCGTTTCGGCAACAAAGTCAGGAACGTACTCCGGCTGCTCGGTGCCGAGCTTGTAGTAAATCTGAAACTGTCCCTTCGCCGGCTTGAACCACTTCAACGCATCCCGCTCAAGGATGACGCAGAAACGACGTTCAGTGTCCGAGTCGAATTTCTGCAACGGATATAGGCAACGCTCAAAGCCGCCGAAAAGCATCTGCTTGATGCGACTCATTTCGACAAGCGTTTCTCGGAAGTGATGTGCCGTCTGGCCCGCCGTGGCGGTGTAGTTGCATTGTTTCAATTCGGTGAAACCGCGACTGACCTGCACCTCATACGAGGTCGCCTGCTCCCAGAAGTGCACCATCATCTGAGCATGGATTTCCCGTGCAATCAACCGCCGATCCCGATCCAGCACGCTACGGGTTTCATCTTCAGAGAGATAGCCCATCAGATGCTGAACCAGTTGCCCTGCAAGGTCGTAGAGCAAATCGGCGTGAGTGAAGTAGTCGATATCATCAAAGTCCACCAGGGCATGGACAATGTAGTCCTCCGGCCGGGCTTCCTTCAAACCGACTTCCGACGCCAAGGTGAACTGCTCGTTAGTGCGCAGCATCTGGCCGACGATCTCGCGTTCGCCCGGCTGAAGGTGCAATTGATCAATGTCCAGTTTGAATGGATGAAAACCCGTAGTGACATCACCTGTAGGCACCACCGCAATGCGCGGAATGTCGATAGTCTGCTGCACCACGATCTCGGTAGTTCTCGCCACCACGGCGGCCAAATCGATCTTGGCATCGTCCGCAATCAAGCTCCCTTGTAATGGTCTCAGCCGCTCGGTGACCTCGGCAAGAATCTCGCGCTGCACTTCCGGCCTGAGCAGCGCATTGCTGGTCGGCACCAGATCGCGCTTGACTTCGTATGTGCCGATCACCTCCATCACAACACGCGCCGCCTGGCGTTCTGAATCCGTGGCGAACACTGGTGGAGGCGGCATTGTTGCTGGACTCGATCCTGTAGCCGAACCAGCCCCCGCAGGCGCAACCGTGACTACCGGTGCATCCGCCAATCCCAAACGAGTCATGGCCCCCGAGCCAACTTGCACACTGACTTTCTTGTCGTCAGCGCTCGGTGCATCAAGGATGACCTGCTTGAGGCGAATCGGTGAATCAGCGCGGTTCGCGTCATCGATGATTTCTTGAAACTTGT
>JANXTP010000118.1 GCA_025352345.1 Burkholderiales bacterium
GCCGCGTGCACGACCGCGCCCAGGCCATAGCGGCGGTGGAAGAGGCGGCTCAGTCGTTTGATACCTTCAACCTGGACATCATGTATGCGCTACCCGGCCAGACGCTGGAGCAGGCGGGTGAGGACATGGCCCTGGCGTTGACCTTTGCGCCGCCCCACATCTCCATCTACCACCTGACGATCGAGCCCAACACGCTGTTCGCCAAGCACCCACCCACCGGCGAACTGGCAGTGCCCGATGACGACACGGCATTCGACATGCTCGATCGCATCACGCAGGCCACTGAAGCGGCTGGCCTGTCGCGCTACGAGGTGTCGGCCTTCGCCCAACCGGGCCACCGCTGTGCGCACAACCTGAACTACTGGCAGTTCGGTGATTACCTAGGCATCGGCACCGGCGCGCACAGCAAGATCAGCTACCCGCACCGCGTGGTGCGCCAGGTGCGGTTTCGTGATCCGACGACTTACATGACGAACGCCCTGGCAGGCCGCGCCATCGCGCAAGACGAAGAGGTGCCGCGCAAGCAGCTGCCGTTCGAGTTCATGCTCAACGGGCTGCGGTTGAAGGAGGGCGTCGAGCTGGCGCGCTACACCGAACGCACCGGCTTGCCGCTGAGTTCGATCGATCGGGCGCTGGATGAAGCGGTGCGCAAGGGACTGCTGCTGCGCGAGCCGAACTGGATCCAGCCGACGCCGCGCGGGTATGACCTGCTCAACGACCTGCAGGAACTGTTCTTGCTCGGGGCCTGAGAGCCATTACACGCGCGTCATCGACATGCCCGAGGTGCTGCGCAGCCGCTCGATCAGCTTCGACGCGATGTGCGTCAGTGGCAGCACTTCGTGCGCCGCACCAGCGGCTATGGCTTTACGCGGCATGCCGAACACCACGCAGGTGGCTTCGTCTTGCACGACGTTGTAGCTGCCGGCGTCGCGCATCTCGCGCATGGCGGTGGCGCCGTCGGCACCCATGCCGGTGAGCATCAGGCCGAGCGCGTTCGGCCCGACCACGCGGGCGGCCGATTTGAACAGCACCTCGACCGAGGGCTTGTGTCGGTTGACCGGATCACCGTCGCGCACCCGGGCGATGTAGTTCGCGCCGCTGCGTTCGACGCTCAGGTGCAGGCCGCCTGGCGCGATGTAGGCGTGTCCCGGCAGGATGCGCTCGCCATCGCGCGCTTCGGCCACCCGCACCTTGCAAAGTCCGTCGAGCCGGGCCGCGTAGCTCTTGGTGAAGCCCGGTGGCATGTGCTGCGTGATGACCACCGCCGGGCAATCGGGCGGCAGGTTCATCAGCACCTCCTTGGTCGCTTCAGTGCCGCCGGTGCTGGCGCCGATGAAGATGATTTTTTCGGTGGACAGCCGGCCGATCGATGTGGCTGGCGCACTGTGCCGCGGCACGGCACCAGCGCTGCCCGCTGGCGCTGCAGTGCGGCGCAGATGGGCCTTCGAGGCGATGCGCACCTTGTCGGTGATGTCGTGGGCCAGCAGCTTCAGGCCGTCGGCCACACCGATCTTCGGCTTGGCGACGAAGTCGACCGCACCGAGTTCCAGCGCGCGCATCGTGACGTCGGCGCCGCGCTCGGTCAGCGTGGACACCATCACCACCGGCATCGGCCGCAGCCGCATCAGCTTGCCGAGGAAGTCGATGCCGTCCATGCGCGGCATCTCGACATCGAGCGTGATCACATCCGGGTTCAGCTCGCGGATCATCTCGCGCGCCACGAAGGGGTCGGCGGCCGCGCCCACGCATTCCATGTCGGGCTGCTGGTTGATGATCTCGGTCAGCAGGCCGCGCACCAGCGCCGAATCGTCCACCACCACCACACGGGTCTTGGCCATAGCTCGCTCGAATCAGTCAGTGATATTCAAAAAATTGTGCCTGCAGCGTCAGAACAGATCGACCGAGCCGCCGCTGCTGCTCGACGTGACCGCGCGTTCCACTGCCACCCTGTCTTGTGCGACCACCGCGTCGCTGCTGGTGGGGGCGAGTCGCTTCACCATTGCCTTGCCGCTGGCCGGCAGGAAGCAGACCTTGCGCGGGTAGATGTCGAGCACGTCCTTGGACACGACGGTGATGTGTTCGGTCTTCAGGTAATCGAGCACGAAGCTGGTGTTGCGCTCGCCGACGTTCAGCGAGCTCATGCCGCTGATCACCGCACCGCCGCCGAAGACCTTGGCCTCTAGGCCCGAGCGGGTCGCGCCGCGCTTGAGCATCTCATTGATCAGCAATTCCATCGCGTAAGAACCATAGCGTCCCGAGTCGCCGACGCCCTCGGGCAGCATGAAGTGGTTCATGCCGCCAACGCGGGCATGGCGGTCCCACAGGCAGGCGGCGATGCACGAACCCAGCGTGGTCATGATCAGCAGGTCCTGGTCGTCGACGTAGTACTCGCCGGGCAGCACCTTCACCGCATCGCTCTTGAAATGGGCCTCGTAGAAAAAGAAGGACGCTTCGCCCGGCTCGGGCACCTTGGCGCGCAGTTGTGCCAGCCGCGAGCCCGCGGTCGGCGTGCCGAAGCCTTGTGTCGACACCTCGCCGACCGGCGTCGAGCGCAACTGCGACAAGAACGACGAAGCGCTGGTGTTCGGGGCGATCGACATGGTCGTGGGTCTCGTGTGCGAGAGCGCTGTCAAACGCGCTCGTAGATCGTCTTGCCGCGCAATCGGAACAGGTTGCGCGCTTCGGTGAAATTCTCGGAGTGACCGACGTACAACAAGCCGCGTGGCTTCATCGTCGCGTGAATCTTCTCCAGCACCAGCAGTTGCGTGGGCGTGTCGAAATAGATCATCACGTTGCGGCAGAACACGATGTCGAACGGATCGCCGAGCGACCAGCGAGCATCCATCAAGTTCAGTGTACGGAACTCGATCATCCGCGCCAGCTCTGGCCGCACGCGGATCAAGCCGGCCTGCGCGCCCTTGCCGCGCAGAAAGTGGTGGCGCAGCCGTTCTGGTGACAGCCCGCGCGCGTCCAGCGGGTAGACCCCGGCGGCGGCAGTGGTCAGCACGTTGGTATCGATGTCGCTGGCGACCAGCCGGGCGCCATGGTTGGTCCCCAACGCTTCGTTGACCGTCATCGCGATCGAATACGGTTCTTCGCCGGTGGATGCGGCGCTGCACCAGATGCGTACGGGGCCATGGTTTGCGCGTGCCCGCAGGTCATCAACCAGCGAAGTGAAATGGTGGTCTTCGCGAAAGAACGAGGTCAGGTTGGTCGTCAGGCAGTTGATGAATTCCTGCCATTCGGCGTCTGCTGCGGCACCGTGGGCCTGCTCCAGCCATTGCAGGTAACTGGCAAACGAGCCGTGGCGGGTCTCACGCAGACGGCGCGACACCCGGCTGTAGACCATCGCCTGCTTGCCAGTGCCGAGGCTGATGCCGGCGCGCTCATAGATCAGCTTGCGGATGCGGTCGAAATCGGCCTCGTCGAACGCCAGATCGCGCTGCGCGGTCGAGGCGGCGTCATCGGTGCGCGGGCGTGCGGAGGCAGGCATCACGGCAGACATGGTCGAGCGCTCCGGTCGGGCGTGGTGGGCAGCATGATTGACTATCGGCAGAGCGCCAAACGACTTGAATCGGCCAGCCCCTCGCGTGATCACCCGAACTGGCGCGCATTTGCCCACCTGACGCGCGTTGTTACGTTTGGCGACACCGCTAGACTCAATGTCTGTGTTCTCGATTCGTGCTCACCCACCTGATGCCCACCGCCGACCTCACCGCTGAGTTGCAACTTCAAACGGCCTTGCTGCTGTTGAAGCAGGCCGGCCGCGAGCTCAGCGCCGATGCGGAACCCGGCTCGACACCCTGGCTGCAGGCGGTGGTCGATGCCCTGTGCGACCTGTCCAGCCGCGACGCGATGACCGGGCTGGCCAATCGCCGCCAGTTCGAGCTGACCATCACCCGCGAGATCGATCGGGTGACCCGCGCCGGCGAGCCGGCACTCGTGCTGCTGGCCGACATCGACCACTTCAAGCGCGTCAACGACACCTACGGCCACCCCGCCGGTGACCAGGTTCTGAAGGTGGTGGCCGCGGCGCTGCAAGATTGCGTGCGTCCCATGGATACGGTCGCGCGCTACGGTGGCGAGGAATTCGCCATCATCCTGCCGAACTGCCCGACGGCTTTCGGGCTCACCGTGGCCGAGCGCATCCGTGCCAAGGTCGAGCGGCGATCCATCAACGTGGCGCCGGGGGTCGACGTGAGCATCACCATCAGCATTGGCGGGGCGTTTGCGCCGCAGTGGGTGCGCTCATCGGCTGCGCTGTGGATCGAACGTGCCGATCGCCAGCTTTACCTTGCCAAGTTCGGGGGGCGCAATCGCGCCTGCCTCGAACACGCTCCAGTGGTCCAGGTCAGTGCCGAGGAGAAGAGCATGCTGTTCGGCACCTCTCAGTTCCAGGACATTGAATGAATTTCCCGACATGACGCATCCCATCGATCCCACCGCCCGACCCCGTCCGCCTGCCAGCGGCCGCTGCGCGCGCACGATCGCGGTGACCAGCGGCAAGGGCGGTGTCGGCAAGACCTTCATTTCGGCCAACCTCGCCGCCGCGCTGTCGCGCCGGGGCCAGCGGGTGCTGGTGCTCGATGCCGACCTGGGTCTGGCCAACCTCGATGTGGTGCTGAACCTCTACCCGAAGACCACGTTGCACGATGTTTTCACCGGCAAGTGCGATTTGGAAGCGGCGATCCTGCCGGCGCCGGGAGGCTTTTCGGTGCTGCTGGCGGGCTCGGGGCTGGTCGAGTATTCGCGCTTGACCAATGACGTGCGGGAGAAACTGCTGGACATCATCGAGAAGATGAAGCCGCGCTTCGACTGCATCCTGCTCGACACCGGTGCCGGCATCTCCGACGTGGTGCTGTTCGCGGTATCGCTGGCCGACGAGGTGTTGGTGGTGGCCACGCCCGAGCCCACCTCGCTCACCGATGCTTACGCCACCATCAAGGTACTGGCGACGCAGCAGGCTCGCCGTGCCGTCAAGCTGGTGGTCAACCAGGTGGCCCGTCCGGGTGAGGGGCGCGCGATCCGTGGTCAGTTGCAGCAGGTTGTCGATCGTTACGTGTCACCGATGCTCGGTGCCGAGAGCGAGTCGCTGACGCTGTATCTGGTCGGTGAGGTGCCGATCGACCCGGCCGTGCGCGAGGCGATCCTGAAACGCCAGTTGCTGATGGAATGGTTACCCGGCTGCCCGGCCGCGCTGGCCGTGGGCGGGCTGGCCGACAAGCTGCTCGGGTGAGTGCCACACCGTTCGAGCTGCTGGGCGGCGAGCCCGCGGTGCGGCAGCTGATCGACCGCTTCTACGACCTGATGGACCTGGAGCCCGCGTTTGCCTGCTTGCGTGCACTGCATCCCGACACGCTTGAGGGCTCGCGCGACAAGCTGCATTGGTTCCTGTGTGGCTGGCTCGGTGGGCCCCAGCTCTATGTCGAGAAGTTCGGCCACCCCCGACTGCGGGCTCGGCACATGCCGTACCCGATCGGCATCGCCGAACGCGACCTGTGGATGGCCTGCATGAGGCAGGCGATGCGTGAATCGAATATCGAGGAGGCGATGTCGGCGCGGTTGGCCGAGTCGTTCTTCGGCACCGCTGACTGGATGCGCAACAAGGGCGTCTGAAGTCGAGCGTTCCTAGTCCACGCGCACTGGTCGCCGTGTGCGTGCGGCCTCGGCCTTCGGTGTCGGCTGCGGCCCGGTCGGCTTCAGCAGCACCAGCAGGGCGCCGTTACCGCCATCGGCCGCGCGCGCGTGGGCAAAGGCGATCACCTCGCTTTTCTGTACCAGCCAGGTCTTGACCTTGGACTTCAGCACCGGCTCGCGTCCCGGGGATCCATGGCCCTTGCCGTGGACGACCCGCACGCAGCGCAAGCCGTGGCGGACCGCTGCACGCAGAAACTCGGCAAGCTGCTCACGTGCCTCGTCGCGTCGCAGGCCGTGCAGGTCGATCTGCGCCTGGATCGCCCACACGCCGCGCCGCAGCTTGCGCACCACCTCCGGCCCGATGCCATCGCCTCGCCACGACAGCGCGTCGTCGGTCTCCAGCAGTGACTCGACATCGAACTCGTCGGAGATTGCTTCGCGCAGCACTGCGGCCTCGTCGCGTTCACGCTGACGCGGCAGCGGCTCAACCCGCGGCCGTGCCAACGGCATCGTGGCGATACGGCGCAGCGGCGAGACTGGCCCGACGGTGTGCGCGAACAGGTGGCGCTCGCGCTGTTCGCGCGCGGCATCCGCAAGCGCCTGCGCTTCGTGGCGTGCTGCCTCGGCGGCCGCCTTGGCCAGCGTCTTCTTCAGTGCGGCCAGGTCCTGCAGGCTGCGCGCGCTGCGCGGCGCCGTCACAGCAGGCCCCGCTCGGCAAACGAGACGGCCTGGTCGCCGCCGACCACCAGGTGATCGATCACGCGCACATCGATCAGCTGCAGGGCCTGCTTCAGCGTTTGTGTCAGGAACTCATCGGCCCGTGACGGCTCGGCCGTGCCCGACGGGTGGTTGTGCGCGAGGATCACCGCGCTGGCCTGCAACGCCAGTGCGCGCTTGACGACTTCGCGCGGGTAGACGCTGGTCTGGCTCAGCGTGCCGCGGAACATCTCCTCGAACTGCAGCAACTGGTTCTGCACGGCGAGGAACATCACCGCGAACACCTCCTGGCCTTCGTGCGCCAGTTGCAGGCGCAGGAAGTCTTTCACCTGCTGCGGCGACGACAGCACCGTGCGCTGGGCCAGGCGCTGCGCCAGCGAACGGCGCGCCAGCTCCATCACCGCCGTGATCTCGGCGCGCTTGGCGGGCCCCAGGCCCTTGATGCGCTTCAGGTCCGCCGCGCTGGCCTGCAACAGGCCATGCAGGCCGCCGAAGGCATCGAGCAGTTGCTGCGCCAGTTGCAGCACCGAGGTGCCCGCCAGCCCGGTGCGTAGCAGCAGCGCGATCAGCTCGGCGTCGGCCAGCGCCGCCGGCCCCAGCGTCAGCAGCTTTTCACGCGGTCGGGCTGCGGCGGGAATGTCTTTGAGCACCATGAAGGCCTACCGTGGTGTCGCGCCACGCGGCTGGCGACGACGACTCGTAAAATTCACCCCAGTCTATCCAACCTTCAACCGAGCACGCCCTTGAACTCTGTCCTCGCGGGCTCCTTCCTCACGCTGCACTACCGGCTGGCCGGGCCCGACGGCGCCGACATCATCAACACCTTTGCCGGCAAGGCAGCCACCTTGTCGTTGGGCACGGGCGAACTGGCCCCGGCGATGGAGGCACGGCTGATCGGTCTGCCTGAAGGCACGCGTGCCACCTTCGAGCTGGCCGCGGGTGAGGCCTTCGGTGCGCGCAACCCCGAACTGCTGCAACGCGTCAAGCGTGCGATGCTCAATGAGTTGGGTGACCCCGACGAGCAGTATCACCTCGGCGATGTGGTGCAGTTCCCTACGCCTGACGGGCGCGGTGCCTACGCTGGCGTGGTTCGCGAGGTGGGAAGCGACTGGGTGGCGTTCGACTTCAACCACCCGTTGGCCGGCCAGCCGGTGATTTTCGAAGTGCATCTGATTGGAGTGTTGTGATGGCTGCCGATATTCGTGTCGAAGAGGTGCTGCTGGCCGAGCCGCGCGGCTTTTGCGCCGGTGTCGATCGTGCGATCGAGATCGTCGAGCGCGCGATCACCAAATTTGGCGCGCCGATCTATGTGCGCCACGAGATCGTGCACAACACCTACGTGGTCAACGACCTGAAGACCAAGGGCGCGATCTTCATCGAGGACCTGGCCGAGGTGCCGCCCGGCGCCACGCTGGTGTTCAGCGCCCACGGCGTGTCGCAGGCGATCCGCCGCGAGGCGACTGAGCGCGGTTTCACCGTGTTCGATGCAACCTGCCCGCTGGTCACCAAGGTGCACGTCGAGATGGCCAAGCTGCGCAAGGAAGGCTACGACTTCATCATGATCGGCCACAAGGGCCATCCTGAGGTCGAGGGCACGATCGGCCAGCTCAGCGCAGGCATCCACCTGGTCGAGGACGTGGAAGATGTCGAACGGGTGCCGGTCGATGCAGCGACGCAGCTGGCGGTGGTCACGCAGACCACGTTGTCGGTCGACGACGCCGCCGAAATCCTGGCCGCGGTGAAGCGCCGCTTTCCGAACGTGCGCGAACCCAAGCAGCAGGACATCTGCTACGCCACGCAGAACCGCCAAGACGCGGTCAAGGTGCTGGCGCCGAACGTCGATGTGCTGGTGGTGGTGGGCAGCCTCAGCAGTTCGAACAGCAACCGGCTGCGCGAGGTGGCCCAGCGGTTGGGCACCGATGCCTACATGGTCGACTCGGCCGAAGACCTGATGCCCGAATGGTTCGCCGGCAAGAGCCGCGTGGGCCTGACCGCCGGGGCATCGGCGCCGGAGATCCTCGTCAAGCAGGTGATCGAACGGCTGCGCTCGTTGGGCGCGGTGTCGGTGCGCAGCATGCCGGGCGTGCTGGAGACGGTTCACTTCCCGCTGCCGATGGGGCTGGGCGACAAGTCGATGCAGGCCGCGGGCTGAGTGGCTGCGGCCCAGCCGCTGCCTACAATTCGCCGCTTCACGTCCATCCTCGACGCCTCTCGAACGCCCACCCATGCTGGACATCACCCTGCTGCGCAAGGACCTGCCGAGCGTCATTGCCCGCCTTGAAAAACGCAAGAGCCCGCAGCCTTATCTGGATGTGGCACGCTTTCAGTCGCTGGAATCCGAACGCAAGGCGCTGCAGACCCGCACCGAGGAACTGCAAGCCCAGCGCAACAGCCTGTCGAAGCAGATCGGCGCGCTGAAGGGCAAGGGCGAGGACACCTCAACGGTGATGACGCAGGTGGCGGGTCTCGCTGATGAATTGAAGGCCTCGGCCGATCGGCTGGAGGTGATTCAGACCGAGCTGGCAGACCTGCTGATGGCCGTGCCCAATCTGCCGCAGGACAGCGTGCCGGTCGGTGCCGACGAGCACGGCAATGTGGAAGTGCGCCGCTGGAGCCCGAACGACGCCGGCCCGCGCGCCTTCGACTTCACGCCGAAGGACCACGTTGATCTGGGCGCGCCCTTGGGGCTGGATTTTGACCTCGGTGCGAAGCTGTCGGGATCGCGCTTTTCCTTCATGCGCGGTCCGGTCGCCCGGCTGCACCGCGCGCTCGCGCAGTTCATGCTCGATGTGCAGACGCAGGAACACGGCTACACCGAGTGCTACACGCCTTACATCGTCAACCGCGACGTGCTCGAAGGCACCGGGCAGTTGCCGAAGTTCAAGGAAGACATGTTCTGGGTGTCACGGGGCGGCGATGAAACGCAGCCCGAGCAGTATCTGATCTCGACGTCGGAGATTTCGCTGACCAACAGCGTGCGCGAGCAGGTGCTGGCCGCCGACCAGCTGCCGATCAAGCTGACCGCGCACAGCCCGTGCTTTCGCTCTGAAGCGGGCAGCGCCGGGCGCGACACGCGGGGCCTGATCCGTCAGCACCAGTTCGACAAGGTCGAGATGGTGCAGATCACCCAGCCCGAGCACAGCGATGCGGCACTGGAAGCCATGGTGCGCCACGCCGAAGCGGTGCTGCAGCAGCTCGGGTTGCCGTACCGCGTGCTGTTGCTGTGCACCGGCGACATGGGCTTCGGCTCGGCCAAGACCTACGACCTCGAAGTGTGGGTGCCGGCGCAGAACATCTACCGCGAGATCAGCTCGTGCTCCAACTGCGAGGCCTTCCAGGCGCGGCGCATGCAGTCACGCTACAAGTCGGCGCAGGGGCGCAACGAGTTCGTGCACACGCTCAACGGCTCGGGTGTCGCAGTGGGCCGCGCGCTGGTGGCCGTGCTCGAGAACTACCAGAATGCCGACGGCTCCATCACCGTGCCCAACGTACTGCGCCCGTACATGGGCGGCGTGGAGGTGTTGAAGGGCTGAGACCGGGGTGTTTCAGCGCTGTGTGCTGCGCTAGAATTCTGAGTTCCGGTCTCGACCAACCGGCAGCATCGAACGTGCTGGAGAGGTGGCAGAGTGGTCGAATGTACCTGACTCGAAATCAGGCGTACCGCAAGGTACCGTGGGTTCGAATCCCACCCTCTCCGCCAGAAAGTCAGGAAATACGGGCTCTCGCGGCCCGTTTTTGTTTTCTACCTACATTTCTACCTACATTGCGAAGCTCGCTTCGGCAATGCGTGGGCGGTGTTGTAACTACATCACAGCCAGAAACTCGTGGCAGACCCGCTCGATTCCAAGCCGATTCGATGGGTTGCGGGGCAGGGTTTTCAGGTGGTTAGGGATCTGCTCATGCCGTGGCCGCCCGAAACGCTGCCTGGACGGCACGTACCAGCGATGGGTGCAAGGTGCCGAGCTTGGGTGTCTGCCCGTGGGGTGCTGCCGGCGGCACGGAGAACCAGTCGGTCGTGTACGGGAGGTCGAGGGCTTGCTTCAGGTCGAACTTCGTGTCGTAGCTGAGGCCTGCGGCGTCGTAGGCCGCGGGGTTGCGATCCCGCAGGATGGAGAACTCGCCTCGGTACAGGGTGGTCGTGCGCTGGCTGGTGCCATAGGCGACGCGCACCGTGAACTGCGGTGCGTCGTCGTCGAAGACGGCCAGGATCAGGGCCGGCCGGGGTTTCGGGCGGGGGTGGATGTCGTCGGGAAAGTGGCACCACACGATCTCGCCGGCGGTGGGCTCGGCCCACCACTGTAAGGTCATGCGGCCTCGACCTCGAACAGGATCGACCGCACTGATTTCTTCTTGCCTTGTGGTGCTCGCTTCTTGATCTGTCGCACTTGCGCGGCCATCAGCGGGCTATCGTCGGCCTCGTACTGAGGCAGCAGCTTGACCGCCATGTCGTGCAACGCCAGATGAATGGCCTGGGTTTCATCGACGCCCAGGCGCTCCGCGAGCCGCTTGGCGGTGTCGCGGGTCACGCCGGTCGTGCTGTCGGCCGGGCGGTAGCGGAATGCGATCTGGTCGATGGTGCTGCGGGTGGTCATGAGGAGTTTCTGAAATATGGATATCTTGAAGATATCCAGTGGCATTTCATTTGTCAAGGCATGCATGTCCACATTAGGCGCCTGCGGCAGGCAGCGCTCGTGTAGCTGTCGCTGACTTCGTGGGCGTGTCCCCGCTGCGCGGGGCCGGGCAGTTGCGCTGCGCGTCAAGCCGCCGTCAAAGGCCCAGCGTCTCGCCCCTTCGGGCTGCCATCCCTCACGCGGGCTCGCCGCCACCCTCCGCGCTCGCTCGCGCGCAGGGTGCCGCCGGACTGCGGCGCGTGGCGCCTGGCCGGTGCGCTCGCCAATGCAGCGATCAAGGCTGCGCCTTCATCGCGATGCCGAACAGCCAGGTCACGCCGGCGATGCCGGCGGGGATGACGACAGCGGCCCGTCCCGTGCCCGGGGATCGCGGGCCATGTTTCCTTCACGGGGTCGTGAACGAGGCCCGCTTGACGAACTGACCGGCTTGCAGGTCGCTGCGCTTCGCTCCGCTCGGTGCGGCGCCGGCCAGATCGTCACCTCGGTCACCCGCCATGCCCGATGCCGGGCCGCTGAATGTTTGAGGTGATCGGTCCGGCTCGACCACCGCGCCAGTCGCTCGCCTTCGGCTCTCTTGGTGTCACGTCGGCCGCAGAGGCGCCGGGCCTCATGCAGTGAGCGGTCGTCTTCG
The DNA here is from genome assembly GCA_025352345.1 of Burkholderiales bacterium. GTDB lineage: Bacteria > Pseudomonadota > Gammaproteobacteria > Burkholderiales > Burkholderiaceae_C > PBB1. Next base: position 11,617 of record JANXTP010000118.1, read on the forward strand.
CTGCAACCGCCGCGCCAGGCAAGCTGGCACGTCGGCCGCGACGCTGCGTCGCCCGAACCCGGGGCAGCGCGTGCGCCAGTCGTCCCACCGCGCTCCCCCCAACTGCGCCCCCGTCCTTCATGAGGGGGACTTGTGGGGGGATCTTCAAGCGGTGGGCCGGGAAACTGGCTCACTGCTTCGGCTGCCGAAATCCAACCACGCACCCCACCCATCCCCAGCCCTTCCCGTGAGGGAAGGGAGCAGTTGCCAATACCAGCCCACCCCCCGCCCGCCCGTGGGCGGGAGCGAGGAAGTCCGAGCAGAAGGATCAGTTTTCAGCAGCCCAAGACGGGATGCGGCTGGT
>JANXTP010000130.1 GCA_025352345.1 Burkholderiales bacterium
CCGGCAACGTCAATCCGGGCCCGATCGTCGAGCTCTACCGGCACTGGCAAGACGCCGACGCCGATCAGCGCCAGCAGGCGCTGAACACGACCCGCGCGGTGTTCCAGAAGCTGCCGATGATCGCCGCGATGAAGGCTGCCATCGCGTGGCAATCGGACGACAGCGCATGGTCGGTGTTGCGCCCGCCGCTGATCGAACTCGACGCGGCCCAGAACGAGCAATTGAAAACCGAATTGCGGGCCTGCGGCTTCGCGATGCCGGAGGCCGCCTCGCTGGCCGCGCCGGCCTGAAACGAGCAACCACGGCAGCGCCAGCCGGCCGCAACGGGCCGACCTTGCGCGGCGCAGCGAAGCCCCGGCGTTGGGCCTCGAGGCGCCGACCCGGCCTAGGCAGGCGGTCACACAACATGGACGAGACAAGCCCGAGATGAAGATTTCCACCGTTCCGATCCAGCCGCCGTTTGCCAGCGGCGCAGGTGCCGGCACGCGCAAACGCAAGCCCTGGTTCGGCGAGCAGGAGCGCTTCATGCTGCTGCTGCTCGCGCCGTCGGCCCTGCTGTTGCTGCTGTTCCAGGTGCTGCCGATCGTGATCGGCGCCAACGCAAGTTTTCGCGACTGGATGCTGACCAATCCCAAGGGCACGTGGCTGGGCTGGCACCACTACGTCGAGGTCCTCACCGACCCGGCGTTTCTCACCATCGTGCTGCCCAACACGTTCGGCTTCATGGTGACGACGGTGACGGTGTCGCTGGTGCTGGGCCTTTCGCTGGCACTGCTGCTGAACCGCCCCTACCGCGGCCAGAAGATCGTGCAGACCTTGCTGCTGCTGCCGCTGATGGTGGCGCCGGTGATTGCCGCCATCATGGTGCGCTGGATCTTCAACGACCAGTTCGGCATCGTCAACGTCGTGCTTGAAGCATTGGGCTTTGAGGGCCAGCCGTGGCTGGCAATGCGTTGGTCGGCGTTCGGCATCATCTTGCTGACCGATGTCTGGCTGTGGACACCCTGGTTCACGATCCTGCTGCTCGCCGGCCTGCAGAGTCTGCCCAAGGATCCGTTCGAGGCGGCGGCCATCGACGGCACCACGCGCTGGCGTGTCTTTCGCTACCTGACCTTGCCGATGCTGCGCCCGGTGATCGTGGTGTGCATCGTGATCCGCACCATCGACGCGTTCCGTACCTTCGACATCGTGTGGACGCTCACCGGCGGTGGCCCGGCCCGACAGACCGAGCTGTTCAGCCTGTATGCCTACGAACAGGCCTTCATCTTCCTGAACTTCGGCCGGGGCTCCGCAGCGGCCCTGATCGGCGCCGTGATCATCCTGATCTTCGGCATGACGATGTATCGACTGCTGAACCGGGTGAGCGAGGTGTCGCGATGAGCATGGTCCAACGCGGCTTTCTGGACGACCTGGCGCCTGGCGCGCGCAAGGCGTTCTTCATCCTGACGCTGACCGGCGTCTGTCTGTTGTTCGCCTTCCCCATCATCTGGTTGCTGCTGACCTCGGTGCGTCCCCAGTCGGGCGTGTACTACGTCTGGAAGGGCACCGAGTTCACGCTCGGCAGCTACCTCGAGGTGCTCGCCAACGAGCGGCTGCGCCATGCCTTCGTCAACAGCGGCGTGCTCGCGACACTGGCCACCGTGCTGTCGATCATGGTCACTGTGTCGAGCGGCTACATGCTGTCCAGGTTCAAGGGCCCGATCTCCAGCACCTGGTTCGCGGCGATCTACGTGTTCCGCTGCGTGCCGTACATCGCCTGGGTGCTGCCGCTGTACTTCGTGACCCAGAAGGTCGGCATCTACGACACCTACCTCGGCCTGCTGCTGCCGCATGTGGCGGTGCACATCTGCTTCTTCTCGTGGCTGATGAAGGGCTTCTTCGACGGCATCGATCCGTCGATGGAACAGGCCGCGCTGATCGACGGCTGCACCCGCTGGGGCGCGTTCATCCGGGTCGCGCTGCCTTCAGCGCTGCCCGCGATCTCGGCACTGTCGGTGCTGTGCTGGCTGTTCACCTGGAACGAGTTCCTGTTCGCGCTGATCCTGACCGGCGAGAAGACACCGGTGCTGACGGTGGCGATGGCCCAGTTCGTCCATGAGATGGGCATCGAATGGCACCTGATGAGCGCCACCGCGATTCTCGCGCTGGTCCCTGCTTTCCTGCTGACGCTGTTTGGCCAGAAATACGTGATCCAAGGCCTGAAGCTGTAGCCACCCCTGCCACCGGCCGCGCGCAGACACGCGAGCCGGCGGTGTTTGTCACCCGAACCCAAAGAGGTTGATATGAAAAGATGGACCCGAAACGCGAGCCTGTGGCTTGCCGGCCTGACGCTCGCGTGCGGCCACGCGCTGGCCCAGCAGCAGGAGCTGAAGATCGGCTACCAGCCGAATCCGATCCAGGACAACTCCATCGCGATGATGGAGAAGTGGGGCGCCAAGAACAACGTCAAGATCACCAAGGTGCCTAACGCCTACGGCGTCTATGTCGAGAAGATGACCGCGTCGCTGACCTCGGGCTCCGAGCAGTACGACATCATCTGGCACAACGACGACTGGGGCCCGATGTGGGCACACCTGCTTGAGCCCACCGACGATGTCGCCGGACTGAAGCTCGCCGACCCCTGGGGCATGGACCCGATCATCTGGAACAACGCCCAGGGCAAACCGACGGCGGTGCCGATGGGCCACACCTTCGGCGTCTTCTTCTACCGCACCGACCTGGTCAAGGAAAGCGAGTTGCCCAAGACCTGGGACGAGATGGTCGTCATCAGCAAGCGGCTGCAGGCCGAGCAAAAGGTCAAGTTCGGGTTTGTCGGTGGCATGGCGATGAACAACACCTGGTTCACCTGGTTCTGGTCGGCCTGGACCAACAACTGCGACGTGTTCCTGCCGGTCGGCTCGCGCGACAACAAGGTGCTCGCCGCCGGTGGCTGGAAATCGACGCTGGGCGAGCCTTGCATGCGCCAGGTGGCCGAGTTCTGGTGGGACGCCATCAACACCCACAAGATCAGCCCGCGCGGCATGCCCACCTATGACCGCAACGAAGCGAACGCGGTGTTCACCGCCGGCGACGCGGCGTTCACGGTCGGCGACTCGGTGTATTGGGGCACCTTCAACGACCCGGCGAAATCCAAGGTCGCGGGCCGGATCGGCATTGCCTACTTCCCGCTGGGCCCCCAGCGCAAGGAGCATTTCGCCTGGAACGACATCTGGGGCTGGGCCATCCCGAAAGCGGTTTCGGCCGACCACAAGGCGCTGGCCAAACGCATGCTGTCGGACATGATGAGCGACGAGGCCGGCCAGATCGAGCTGTTCAAGAAGACCGGCGCCCCGCCACCCAACATGAAGCTCTGGGACGTGATCGCCAAGACCGACCCGTTCATGCAGCAGCTCAAGAAGGTCAGCCTGGATGTGCCGAACAAGGTGCACGGCGCCTATTACTTCGAGAAGTGGCCGGCGGCGCACAAGGCGTTCTCCGACGTCGTGACCAAGGCTGTCACCGGCAAGCGCGAAGACATCGCGAAGGTCTTGTCC
>JANXTP010000141.1 GCA_025352345.1 Burkholderiales bacterium
ACAGGTCGGGCCCGCAGGCCAGCGCCCTCGCGATCGTGAAGCGCTGGCGCTGGCCGCCGGAAAGCTGGTGCGGATACGCGTCGAGCCGCAGCGCCGCCTGCGGCAGCCGCACCCGATCGAGCAGCCGCAGCGCCTCGGCGCGCGCCGCCGTGCGGCCCAGACCGCGGTGCAGCCGCAGTGGCTCGGCGATCTGGTCGCCGACCCTGTGCAGCGGGTTCAGCGCCGTCATCGGCTCCTGGAACACCATGCCGATGCGGTTGCCGCGCAGTTTGCACAGGGCGCCGTCGTCGAGCCCGACAAGCTCCTGGCCATTCAGCCGGATGCTGCCGCTGACGACCGCGCCGGCCGGCAGCAGGCCCATGATCGCCAGCGCCGTCATCGACTTGCCGCAGCCGCTCTCGCCGATCAGCCCGAGCGTCGCGCCGGGCGCCAGCTGCAGGTCGATGCCGCGCAGCGCCTCGGCCGGGCCGCGCGCGGTGTTCAGCGCAACGCGGAGGCCGGCGACGGCGAGCAGCGGCGGGGCGGACGGGGCGGTCGGCGGCACCGGGCGATTGTGCCGTGGCGGCGCATGCCAAGCCGCGCATGCCGGGTCCGCTCTGGTGGCGGATCGTGCTGCGCCTGTGCGGCGACGCGCGTCGATCCCTCGAAGCGAGCTCGCACCCTGCAAGACCTGACAGTTGTGCGTCTGCGGCCGCGTCATGCGTGAGATGCGCGCCTTCCATGAAATCGTAGATCACGGTTTCGACCACAGACACCGTGAACCAACCGTTTGACGGCCCGTAATCGTTCGATTACATTCGGGTCGTGTATTCGATACGCCCAACGCCCGCCTTCACCACCTGGCTGAACGGCCTGCCCGATGCCTCGGTGCGGGGTGTGGTGGTGGCCCGCGTCAAGCGGCTGGAGCATGGGCTGATGGGTGACGTGCAGTCCGTGGGCGATGGCGTCCTGGAGTTGCGCATCCATCTGGGGGCGGGCTGGCGGCTGTACTTCACGCAGCGCGGCGCGCAGATCGTGGTCTTGCTGGTGGGCGGTGCCAAGCGCACGCAAAAGCGTGACATCGAGCGCGCCAAGGCGCTGGCCTCATTGGTGGATTAACCGGAGTGACCGACATGAACAAACGTATCAACGTGGCCGACCTGCCCGAGTTCGAAGCCGCTCCCTATCTCGACAGCGAAGCGGCCATTGCCGCCTACCTGACCGACATCCTGGAAGCCAACGACGGGGCTTTGCTCGCCGCAGCGCTGGGCGACATTGCCCGCGCCCGCGGTATGACTGAAATTGCCAAATCGGCCGGCATCACCCGAGAGGCCCTGTACAAGGCACTGCGCCCTGACAGTGCCCCGCGCTTTGATACCGTCAACCGCGTTTGCGCCGCGCTGGGTGTTCGCCTGGTCGCCAAGCCGATGCACGGTTGAGCCATCCACCCAAGGCGCGTGGGGCGCCATCCATTGGCGTTTGTCGCGTCGACGCGCGGCGCATCACGACGCTGCCGATGAACCTGCCGCCGTCGGGGTCGTTGCACTGAGAGCGTCGAGCGCGAAATTTTGCGCGGGCGTGGCGGCTTCTCGGGTTCGCGAAGAAGATCAAGTACGCCGACAAGGTGGAAAAGCGGATGTTGAAGGAGCTTGGCCTTTGAGCAAAGGGATGAACTACTTCCCGGTGCGCAGCAGCCGCGCGAAATCGGCCTGAGTCAACGTCGACTTCTCTCGACTTACGGCCACTCCATCTGCACCGTAGTCAAACAACTCGTAGTCGACCCAGCCGCAGCCCAGGTGCGGTACATCATCGCTCGCGGTTTGGGTGCTTTCCTCGCCGTTCTCATCGAATACGATCTTCTGCACCAAGGCACCTGCATCGGGTCTCGCCAGCAAAACGACGAGTGTCCGCCGCGGCACTGCTGCCGTGACGTGGCATGCAGGAGGATCGTGGAACACATGGCCTCTATCGAATCCGTAGGCCGGGGGCGCCCCCTCAGTCCAGACCCTGCGCGTCGCCTTCTCGTTTGCATTGAGGGGGCGTCCGAGCTTTGCCTTCTTGGCCGCGTTGGTTTCCGTGTCGACCCGGCTGTCAAGGCGGATGTCCAGCTGCATTCGGAAGGCGTCCCGGACACCGAACACCCAGCCCTTAGCCATCCCGTCGACGAACTCGACATTGAGCTCTTCGATTCGTTTGGCGCGGGTCATTGGTGCATCACCCGATCCAGTGCCTTCTTGTGGCTCTTGACCTCCCGCTGCGCGCGTTCGAGGTCCCGCTGCGCCTCGGAGAGCGCCTGAAGAACGCGCTCGACCTCCGTTCCGCGCAGCAACGTGGCTACCTGTTCGCCGACGTCTGCCGTGAGGTCGCCTCGGGCTTGACGGAAGTCGCCAGCGAGCAAGGCCAATCGGTGTTTGCAGTGGGTACCGCTCGCTCCGGCTGGGCAGCTGCACAGGGCCCGAAGGATGTCGCCTTCTCTGGCAAACGTCGCCGTGTAGCTGTCGCCGGTGCTGCCCTCTACCTGAATCACGAGCATGTGTCGCCTCCCTCTTTTGCGTTGGATCGTACCGCGCCCATATCCGGTACCCTCCAGCGCCAACCACTCTAGGAGGCAACGGCATGGTGAGAAGGCGCAAGACAAGCCCGCTGGACAACATCACCGCGGTCATTGCGTTGCTGCCTTGGTGGGCCGCAGTGGCTCTCGGCATCTGCAGCTATTTCGTTCTGCATGCGCTTGCTGCGCCTCCCGCTGTCGTGGCGGTTCGTCCCGGCGAGGTGGGCGGGCTGGTCGTCCGCTCGATGGTGACCGGGCTTGCGACAGCAGGGCAATACATTCTTCCCCTCCTGTGCTTCGCTGCTGCGGTCATGTCCGCGGTGGGCCGGAAGCAGCGGATGGAACTCGTGTCGAACGTGGCCGCCGCCAAGGCCCCCGATGCCCTCGATGGGATGAGTTGGCAGCAGTTCGAGATGCTCGTCGGCGAGGCCTTCCGTCTGCAGGGTTATCGCGTGGTCGAGACAGGCGGCAGCGGCCCTGATGGAGGCATCGACCTAGTGCTCCACAAGGACCGCGAGAAGTTCCTCGTCCAGTGCAAGCAATGGAAGGCATTCAAGGTCGGCGTGCAGGTGGTCCGCGAGTTGTACGGCGTGATGGCAGCCGATGGCGCGGCTGGCGGGTTCGTGGTGACCTCGGGGCGCTTCACCGAGGAGGCGACGGCGTTTGCCAGCGGGCGCAACGTGACCCTCGTTGATGGGCAGAAGTTGTTCGGGATGATTCGACAGGCCAAGGCCTCGATGAGTGGCACAGATGCGGCGAACGCCTCCCGACGACCTGCACCGCCCGCGCCAATGCCTCCTCCGCAGCCGCCACCAGTAACGCCTTCACGCACTTCGACAGTCACCGCATCGCCCCCCTGTCCCATCTGTTCAAAGGAGATGATTCTGCGCACCGCGAAGCGCGGCGCCAACGCGGGGGGCGCCTTCTGGGGATGCATGAGCTACCCATCGTGCAGAGGGGTACGGTCGACCTCGTGACCTTCGACATCTGGAAGGCCCTGCTGCCTACTTTTTGAATCCCCCCGTCTCGCACCGGGGAACAAGGGGTCGGGGAACAAGGGGTCAGGTCTCAATACTGTTCGTTTAGACTGATTCTTGTCATCATCGAGCTTGGCAATTGCGGAGCGGCCGATGGCACGAACCAAGGCGGTATTGGGCGCTGGCGCGCGATTGAGCGACTATCTCAGCGCCAGCCTTCTGGCGCGCGTGTACCCGCCCGAACTCATGCGCACCGTGCTGGATGAGCACGGTGTCAACAGCCAGCGCGTTCGCAGCTTCCCGGCCATCGCAGCGGGCTACTACTGCATCGCGCTGAGCCTGTACCCCGAGTCCGCCTACGAGGATGTGTTCGCGGTCGTGGCGCAGGGCCTAGCGTGGATGCAGGGCAATCGCGCCGTGCCCACGGTGGCCAAGTCCTCGATCAGCATGGCGCGCACCAAGATCGGCAGCGCACCTCTGCAAGCCTTGCATGCGCGCGCATGCCTTCCGCTGGCCAGCATGGCGGCCCAGCCCGAGGCGTTCTACGCCGGGCTGCGGCTGGTCGCCATCGACGGTAGCAACTTCGAGTTGCCCGACGAAGCCGGCAACGCCGCCGAATTCGGCTACCCCGGCAGCCGCACCGGCCACGCGGGTTACCCGCAGGCGCAGTGCGCCGTGCTGGTGGAGTGCGCCACGCACGCCATCATCGGCGCCAATTTGGGTCCATATCGGGCAGCGGAATGGGATGTCTGCGAGCCGCTGCTGACGTGCCTGAGGCCCGACATGCTGTGCATGGCAGATCGAGGCTTTAGCGGCTACGCGCATTGGAAGGCTGCCCTCGATACCGGAGCGCAACTGCTGTGGCGCTGTGTGGCGAATCGGCAGCTACCTGTGGCCACGGCACTCGCTGACGGGTCGTACCTGAGCGTGATCTATCCCGACACCAAGTCCCGTCGCAGCCGAGCCGGCGAAATCACCCTGCGGGTCATCGAGTACGCCTTGCCCGGAGTTGACGACTCGAAGGCCCGATACCGGCTCGTCACGAGCTTGCTCGACGCGAAGAAGGCCCCGGCAGTGGAACTGGCGACGCTGTACCACGAGCGCTGGGAAGTCGAAGCGGTCTTCGATGAGTTGAAGACGCACCTCGTGCAGCGCAGGCGCACGCTGCGCAGCAAGACGCCCGAGGGCGTACGCCAGGAGTTCTACGGCTGGGTGTTGGCGCACTACGCGGTGTGTTGGTTGATGCATCAGGCGGCGAGTGCGCACCGCATCCGGCAACGAAGCCTGTCCTTCACGGGCCATGCCCAACTGCTGCGTCGCGCTCAGCCCCAATCCGGGGCCTTTCCCCCCAGCACGGCCAAGACTGCGCAAGCGCCGGTTCAATGAACTGCTGCGCGAGGCAGCAACTCTGCGCTGTGTCAGCAGCCGCGGCCGAGCCAACGCGCGCATGGTCAAGCGACGAAACTCCCCACTCCCGAGCCACGATCCGACGCGCCGGCCCGGCACACACCCCAACTTCTCGCCTGAGCTGTTGGACCCCATGCCGCTATCGCCAAGACAAAGGTTCGCGG
>JANXTP010000145.1 GCA_025352345.1 Burkholderiales bacterium
GCCCGTCGTGAAGATCGACCCCGCTTCACTTCCCCGAAGACCCCACGTGCATTGGCTGGGGGATCAACCCTGGCGTCTGTTACCTCACCTGATGGCCAGGTGGAAAGTGGGTCTGCTGGTCGACGTCAACTACCTTGGCCGCCGTGTTGCCTCACGAAGGAATGTTACCCGTTCGATAGTCGTCGTTCGGTGCTTCAGGACTTTCAGTGAAGGCTGCGGCGGTGGGCAACGCAGTCGCGAAGCGGCGTGTTGCCCACCGCCGCAGCCGGGTGCGCTGCGGGGGCATTGTCCGTATGTCCAAAGCTCGCCGAGCGCGCAGTAACCCCCTCGGCATCGAAGTTCTCAACCGCTGCATCAGCCATCGACCGGCGCTTCGGCAGGCTTGCGCAGACCACCCAGCACCATCGCTGTGACATGCGCACTGCGCCAGGTTTTGAGGCGACGCTGCAGGGTTCTCAGTTGCGTCTTGCTTCCATAAATCTCTGGAACCATCGCCACCAACCGATCCATCAACACCTTGGCCGCAATCGACGGTTGCGCGACCAGCCAGCCCTCTATGACAGGCCACGCATCGGCGAACGGATCGAGTCGGGTTTTCCACCAGCGTTTGGCCTTGGACTGCGGGCGATGCGTTGGACGCACTTCGCCCTCCTGCCACGCTGACGACAGGCTCTGAAGGAACGTTGCCACATCGGCAGCGGCGCCGGGCACCCCTTCAGGCGCCGTACCGTGGGCCGCGATGTCACTCAACGTCTGCTGTGCCGTGCGGATTTCCTGGAGCAACCGCACGGGGTCGAGACTTTTGAATTTCTCTGTCAGCTTCTCTTTGATGGCGGCCTCGACGCTGCTGTGGGCGAGCAGCCGTTCGCACGGTGTGGCCGGCGTGAAGTAGACCTTGTGCACGCGCGCGCCGACGCGCGTCTTGGACTTCAGCTTGAACGAGGGCTGGAAGAAGTTGATGTACAGCCTCGATGATTCGTACAGGGTGGCCAGCGACTGAGTGGCAGTGCGGCCACTCAGTCGGCCATAGCCGACCAGTCGCCGCACGACGGCGCCGCTCTTTTGCTCCACCCAGGCTTGGTCGTTCTTCTTGTAGGCCCGCGAGCGCGTTTGTTCAAGGCCGCGCGCCTGGCAATAGTCGAAGACGGCCTGGCTCATGAAAGTGCTGTCGCTGGTGGTGTGACGGCACGAGTCAACGCCCAGCATCGCGAAGGGGCACTCGTGCGCCACCTTCTCGAAGGCGTCGATCACCAGCATCTGGTCGCGCACCCGCATGGCAACGCACTCGGTCCAGCCGCTGGCAATGTCGGTCAGTGTCAGGGTGTGGACGTAGTCGCCGTCGGTCTTGGGGCCGCCGCAATGTTCGACCATGTCGATCTCGAAAAAGCCGGGCACCGGATCTCGCCAGTCGGCGAAGGTGCGCACCGGGATGCTGCGGCGGATCGCAGCGCCCACGCCTTTGCGGCGCTTGCGTTGTCCGTCGATGTGCAACCGCGCGGCGGCGAGCAATCGATCGATGGTTGCTGCGCTGACCGCCAGGACCCGGGTCTTGACGACCGGGTCCAGGTCGAGATGGCCATGGCGCTCCATCGCATCGACCAGCAGCGGGATCAACGCCTTCAGTCGCTTGCCGCAGACCCGGTCGGCGGCCTCCCACAAGACGGTCAACGCCTGACGCACCGCCTCGTCGTACAGACGGTTGCGGGGACTTGCAGCGTGCGCTGAGAACGCAGTTCCGACCTCTTGGCGCAGCACCCGGATGGCGTGCTTGCGGTGATATCCGGTCAGGGCCACGAATTCATCGAGGATCTTGATGCGGTCACTGAAGGCCGCGCTGCGGTATCTCGCTTGGAGAGCCTCGATCAACTCTTTGCGTGTTGTCATGCTGATTCGCCTCATCACGTTGCAATGCTCCCGCCGGACCATCCGACGGGTAGCAACTTACGTGAGGCAACAGCTCAGCTCGGGTAACAATTCCGATGAGTCAATGCGCCGGCGTGTTGCCCACCGCCACCGTCGGCGCCAAGTTTTGTTTGAGCTGCGGTTTCAAACTTCAGTCGGCATCAC
>JANXTP010000297.1 GCA_025352345.1 Burkholderiales bacterium
GGGCGCGGCGATCCAGGCGGTTGATGCCGACGCCGAAGCCTGCGGCCATGACGCGCCCGCGTACTACATGATCAACTGCGCGCACCCCACGCACTTCGAATCGGTCGTGTCACACGCCGGCACATGGCGCGAGCGGATACAAGGCCTGCGCGCCAACGCCTCAACGCGAAGTCATGCCGAACTGGACGCAATGACCGAGCTCGACAGCGGCAACCCGCATGACCTTGCCGACCGCTACCGGCGACTGCGCACGCCGCTGTCTCGCTTGAATGTGTTGGGCGGCTGCTGCGGGACGGACCATCGGCACGTTGCAGCCATATGCGAGGCGTGGTCAATTTCTCGACAGAGCACATGCTGAGGACTTCAAGCGCCGGACACCAGGGCTACCGAGTGCGCGCCAACCTCAGGGCAAGCGCCCTTCTTCTGCCGCATGGCAAGCCACCTTCACACCGCTTATCGTTAGCAGCGCTGGCCGCTCGACGCGGCAGCGTTCGTTCGCGTGCGGGCAGCGCGGATGGAAGCTGCAACCAGTGGGCGGCTGCAGCGGGTTGGGCAGGTCGCCTTGCACGGGCTGGCGCACGCGGCCGCTCATCGCCACATCGGGGATCGCATCGAGCAGCATCCGGGTGTACGGGTGCATCGGTCGCGCGAACAGCGTGTGGCGGTCGGTCAGTTCGACGATGCGGCCCAGCACCATCACGCCGACCTGATCGGCAACGTGGCGCACCACCGCGAGGTTGTGCGAGATGAACAGATAAGTCAGGCCGTGGCGTTGCTGCAGGTCTTGCATCAGGTTCAGCACCTGGGCCTGCACCGACACATCGAGCGCCGAGGTCGGCTCGTCACACACCAGAAACTCGGGGTTCGATGCCAGCGCGCGCGCGATCGAGATGCGCTGCCGCTGGCCGCCGGAGAACTGGTGCGACAGCTTGGCGGCATCACTCGCTGACAGGCCGACCGAGGCCAGCAGTTCGTCCACCCGCTCTCGCACTGCGGCACGGCTTGGCAGCAAGCTGTGCTCGACCAGCGGTTCGGCCACGATGTCGGCCACGCGCCAGCGCGGGTTCAGGCTCGCGTACGGATCCTGGAAGATCATCTGCAAACGCCTGCGCAGTGCACCAGCCTGCCCCGAGGCGAAGGCCTGCGTCATGTCGATGCCATCCAGCCACAGGTGGCCGGCGGTCGGTGCCAGCAAGCCGACCAGCAGGCGCGCCACGGTGCTCTTGCCGCAGCCCGATTCGCCGACCAGGCCCAGCGTCTGGCCACGGGGAATCGTGAAGTTGACGCCATCGACCGCGTGCACGAACTGCGGCGCGCGGCGCTCGATCACGCGGGCGAGCCACGGCGCCGGCACATCGAAGGTCTTGCTCAGGTCACTCACCTCGACCAGCGGTGAATCCATCGCCGGCGTCATCGCGGCGCCCCCACCTCATGCAACCAGCAGGCCGCGCGGCTGGTGCCGACGGGCATCAGCTCCGGCCGTTCGCTGCGGCAGCGCGCCCAGGCCTGCGGGCAGCGCGGATGGAAGGCGCAGCCTTCGGGGATCTCACCCAGGCGAGGCATTGCGCCATCGATCTGCAGCAGCCTTTCACGCTCGCCGCTCATGGCCGGGATCGCGCCCATCAACCCGACGGTGTACGGATGCGCCGGCGCATGAATCACCTCGCGCACCGGCCCGATCTCGACGATGCGGCCGGCGTACATCACCGCGACGCGGTCGCAGGCTTCGGCGATCACGCCCATGTCGTGGGTGACCAGCATCACCGCAGCGCCTTTGTCGCGGCACAGCCGCTTCAGCAGCGCGATCACCTGCGCCTGTACCGACACATCGAGCGCGGTGGTCGGCTCGTCGGCGATCAGCAGGCGCGGCCCGGCAGCGAGCGCCAGCGCGATGACGACCCGCTGCCGCATGCCGCCCGAGAACTGGTGCGGGTACTGCCCCAGCCGCTGCGCCGCGCCGCTGATGCCGGTTTCTTCGAGCAGGCTCACCGCGCGGGCCAGCGCCTCGGCCTCGCTCAGCGGCAGGTGGGTGCGGATCGTTTCGACCAGCTGCTGGCCGATCGTCAGCAGCGGGTTCAGCGCCGTCATCGGGTCCTGGAAGATGCTGCCGATCTGCCGGCCGCGCAGGCGGCGCATCGCATCGTCCGACAGCGTGTCGATGCGCTCGCCGTCGTAGACGATGCGGCCACCGCTGATGCGGCCCGGCGGCTGCAGCAAGCCGATGATGGCCGCGCCGGTCAGCGACTTGCCCGCACCGGATTCGCCGACGATGCCCAGCACCTCGCCCGGCGCGATGCCGAACGACACATCCGACAGCGCGCGCAGGCTGCCGTGGCGCGTGGTGAATTCCACGCAGAGCCGATCGACTTCGAGCAAGTCGTTCATCTCAGCGCGAACCCGGATTCAACGCATCCCGCAGCCAGTCGCCCAGCAGGTTCACGCTGAGCGCGATCAGCACCAGCATCGCGCCGGGGAACATGGTGATCCACCACTCGCCGGAGAACAGAAAGTCGTTGCCAACGCGGATCAGCGTGCCGAGCGAGGGCGAGGTCGGCGGCACGCCCACACCGAGGAAGGACAAGGTGGCTTCGATCACGATGGCGCTCGCCACCTGCAAGGTCGCCAGCACCATCACCGGCCCCATCACGTTCGGCAGCACATGGCGCCGCATGATGCGCAGCGGTGCCACGCCAATCACGCGGGCGGCCTGCACGTACTCTTTCTGCCGCTCGACCATCGCGCTGCCGCGCACGGTGCGCGCATACGGCACCCAGCCGGTCAGCGAAATCGCCAGGATCAGCACCGCATAGGCCAGCGCGTCGTGCGACTGTGGGAACAGCGCACGGCCGATGCCATCGATCAGCAGCGCCACCAGGATCGCCGGGAACGAGAGCATCACGTCGCACACCCGCATGATGAAGCCGTCGGTCTTGCCGCCCACATAGCCCGACAACAGGCCGAGTGCGACGCCCACCAGCATCGACACGATGACCGACGCGAAGCCGACCAGCAGCGAGATGCGCGCGCCATACATCAGCGCCGACAAGATGTCGCGGCCCTGGTCGTCGGTGCCCAGCAGGTAGGTGGCGCGGCCTTCGGAAAGCCAGGCCGGTGGCAGCCGCGAATCGGCGAGTTCGAGCGTGGCGAGGTCGAACGGGTGGTGCGGCGCCAGCACATTGGCGAAGGTCGCGCTGATGATGCAGCCGAGCGCGATGGCGGCCGCCGCCATCGCGGTGGGCGAATGGGTGAAGCTGTGCCACACGTCACCCGCAAAGAAGCGGCGCAGCACGCCCGGTGATGAGGCAGCCTGGCTCACGTCACGCTCACTTCACCACCACCCACTTGAACGGCATCATGTTGTCGGGGGGCTGCGCCAGCGCGATGTTTTTCTTCATGCCCCAGGCCAGCGCCTGCTGGTGCAGCGGGATGTGGCCAATGTCTTTCGCATGCAGCTCCAGCGCCTCGCGGATCAGCGCATTGCGTCGCGTGGGGTCGGTTTCGCTTTGCACCGCGGTGGTCAGTGCGTCCACGCGGGCATTGCTGTAGGCGCCCAGGTTGAACTGGCCCTGTCCCTGTTTGTTCGGCGTGGCGAGCACCGCGCTCAGCACATCGTGGGCGTCGTAGGTGCCGGGTGTCCAGCCTAGCAAATAAAAGCTGGTCTGGCGACGCAGAATTTTCGGGAAGTAGGTGACCTTGGCTTCGGCTTGCAGCGCAATGCGCACGCCGATGCGCGCCAAGTTTGCCGCCACCGCCTGGCAAATCTTGGCGTCGTTCACATAGCGGTCGTTCGGGCAGTTCATGCCCACTTCGAAGCCTGAGGCATAGCCCGCCTCGGCCATCAAGCGCTTGGCGGCAGCCAGGTTGTAGGGCAGGCGCCGATCCAGGTCAGCCGGATAGCCGTTGACGCCCGGGCCCAGCATCAAGGCGGCGGGCGTGGCGGCACCGCGCATCACCCGGCTGCGAATCGCCTCGATGTCGATTGCCTGATAAAACGCCTGGCGCACGCGGCGGTCTTTGAAGGGGTTGCGGCCTTTCACGTCGGCATACAGCAACTCGTCGCGCTGCTGGTCCATGCCGAGAAAGATCGTGCGCAGCTCCGGGCCTTGCAGCACCTTCAGCGCGGGGTTGGCTTTCAGTCGGTCGATGTCCTGCAGCGGCACCGGTTCCATCAGATCGATCTCGCCACTCAGCAGCGCGGCCACACGGGTGGCATCGTTGGCTATCGGCGTGAACACCACCTCGGTCACGTTGGTGGCGAGCGGTGCCCAGTAGCCTGCGTAGCGGGTGAGCACGGTGCGTGTGCCGGGCTGGCGCTCCTTCAACTGGAACGGGCCGGTGCCGTTGGCCTTGAAGGTGGCCGCGTTCTCGGTGCCCTTGCGGCGATCGACCGGCCGTGTCGCCTGGTTCGCCTCGCACCAGGTGCGGCTCATGATGTAAAGGTTCGAGATCACGTCAGGCAGGATCGGGAACGGAGCGTTCGTTTCAATCTCGATCGCGTCGTCACCGTTCATGCCTGCCACTGCCCGCACCGTCTTGATGGCAGCCGTGTAACTGCGCATGTCCGAGCCCTCGCCGGCCGCACGCTGGAAGCTGAACACCACGTCGGCGGCGGTCAGCGGCGTGCCGTCATGAAACCGCACACCGCGCCGCAGCTCGAAGCGCCAGACCGTGGGCGACGTGACCGACCAGCGGGTCGCGAGCGCGGGCGTCAACGCGAGCTTCTGATCGCGGCCGACCAGCGGCTCGTAGACATTGCCGAGCAGCGAGAGCTGCAGCGCCTCGTTGAGCGCATGCGGGTCCATCGCCTGGGCATCGCCCTGGTTGGCCACACGCAGCGTGACCGCCTGCACTGCGCTGGCCGCCAATGCCATCAGCACCGCGGCGACACGCCACAGCTCAAGCCGCATCGACCGCCCTTTCAACACGCAGGCGCGGATCGACTGCGAAGTACAGCAGGTCCACCGCGAGGTTGATCACGACGAAGATCAGCGCGATCAGGCACAGGTAGGCCGCCATCACCGGGATGTCGGCGAACTGCACCGCCTGGATGAACAGCAGCCCCATGCCGGGCCACTGGAATACCGTCTCGGTGATGATGGCAAAAGCGATCAGCGAGCCGAGCTGCAGCCCGGTGATGGTGATGACCGGCACCAGCGTGTTCTTCAACGCATGGCCGAAATGGATCGCCCGGTTCGAGAGGCCACGCGCCCGCGCGAAGCGGATGTAGTCGGTGCGCAGCACCTCGATCATCTCGGCGCGCACCAGCCGCATGATCAAGGTCAGCTGAAAGACCGCCAGCGTCACCGCGGGCAGGATGAGGTGCCGCCACCCATCAGCCGTCAGCAGCCCGGTGCTCCAGGCGCCGAGCTGCACCACCTCGCCGCGGCCGAAGCTCGGCAGCCAGTTCAGCGTGACCGAGAACACACCGATCAAGCCGATGCCGATCAGGAAGGTGGGCAGCGACACACCAATGAGCGACACGGCCATCAGCAGCTGCGCGTCCCAGTGGCCACGCCGCAGCGCCGCGTACACACCGAGCGGAATGCCCAGCGCCAGCGCCAGCACCGCAGCGATCAACGAGAGCTCGAGCGTGGCCGGCAGCCGCTCGGCGATCAGCGCCGAGACCTGGCGGCTCTGGCGCAGGCTGAGGCCGAATTCACCCTGCACCGCATGCCCGACGAAGCCGATGAACTGGGCGGGGACGCTGCGGTCGAGCCCCAGGTCAGCACGCAGCTGCGCTCGCTGCTGCGGCGTGGCGTCCTGGCCGAGCAGGTTGGTCACCGGGTCGCCGACGAACTGGAACAGTGCGAACGAGACCAGCACCACCGTCAGCATCACCAGCACCGCCTGCGCCAGGCGCCGAACCACGAAGACCCCCATGGGCTGACCGCTGCGCGCCCG
>JANXTP010000182.1 GCA_025352345.1 Burkholderiales bacterium
CCCAGCCCCCAACCCACGGCCGGGGCCGGCTTGCCGCCGAGCTGCTCGATCAGCATGTCGTAGCGCCCGCCGCCGCACACCGTGCCCTGCGAACCCAGCCGCTCGGTGACCCACTCGAACACCGTCAGGTTGTAGTAGTCCATGCCGCGCACCAGCCGCGGGTTGATGCGGTAAGCCAAACCGGCCACATCGAGTGCCGCGCGCACCGCGTTGAAGTGCGCCAGCGATTTCGGCCCGAGGAAGGCCATCAGCTGCGGTGCGGCCTCGACCACCGCCTGCATCGCCGGGTTCTTGGTGTCGAGGATGCGCAGCGGGTTGCTGTGCAATCGGCGCTTCGCGTCCTCGTCGAGCAATTCGGCATGGGCTTCGAAGTGGGCAATCAAGGCCTCGCGGTGAGCACGTCGCTCGTCGGGCTGGCCCAGGCTGTTGAGTTCCAACCGCAGGTCGCGTCCTTCGACCAAGCCCAACTCGCGCCACAGCATGCGGCACATCAGGATCAGCTCGGCATCGACGTCCGGACCGGCAAATCCCAGGGCCTCGGCGCCGACCTGGTGGAACTGCCGGTAACGGCCCTTCTGCGGCCGCTCGTGGCGAAACATCGCGCCGATGTAGTACAGCCGCTTGCCACCGTCGCGCAGCAGCGAATGTTCGGTGACGGCGCGCACGACACCAGCGGTGTTTTCAGGGCGCAGCGTCAGGCGATCACCGTTCATTGCGTCCTCGAACGAGTACATCTCCTTCTCGACGATGTCGGTGACCTCGCCCAGGCCGCGCACGAACAAGGCGGTCGGCTCGACGATCGGCGTGCGCACGCCCACGTAGCCGTGGCGCGCCATCAGCGAGCGCACGCGGCCCTCGAACCAGTCCCAGGTCGCCGACTCCGGCGGCAGGATGTCGTTCATGCCCTTGACGGCTTGGATGGTGTCGCTCATGGCGTTCTCAACGATTCAACGGGCACAGCGGAGGTGCCCACAGGATGACAGCACGAATGGAGGCAGCGGCACAGCGCCGCGCGCAAACAGGTTCAGGCGGTCGATGCGGCGGCGGCGCCGTAGCGCTGGTCGATGTAGCGCTCGACCAGCGCGTGAAACTCCTGGGCGATGTTGTCACCGCGCAGCGTCAGCACCTTGACGCCGTCGATGAACACCGGTGCGGCCGGCGCTTCACCGGTGCCGGGCAGGCTGATGCCGATGTCGGCATGCTTGCTTTCGCCGGGCCCGTTGACGATGCAGCCCATCACCGCGACCTTCATCTTCTCGACGCCCGGATAGCGCTCGCGCCACACCGGCATCTGCGCGCGCAGGTGGTCGTCGATCTGCTTGGCGAGTTCCTGGAACGTGGTGCTGGTGGTGCGGCCGCAGCCGGGGCAGGCCGTGACGCTCGGGTTGAACGAGCGCAGCCCGAGCGATTGCAGGATCTCCAGCGCGATCACCACCTCTTGGGTGCGCGCCTCGCCGGGTTGCGGCGTCAGCGACACGCGGATGGTGTCGCCGATGCCGTCCTGCAGCAGCAGCGCCAGCGCGGTGGCCGACGCGACCGTGCCCTTTGTGCCCATGCCGGCTTCGGTCAGGCCCAGGTGCAGCGCGTAGTCGCAGCGCTTGGCCAGCGCGCGGTAGACGCTGACGAGGTCCTGCACGCCGGACATCTTGCACGACAGGATGATCTGGTCGCCGTTGAGGCCCAGCGCTTCGGCACGTTTCGCCGAGGTGATCGCCGAGGTGATCAGTGCGCGGTACATGATCTGCTGCGGCGGGTGCGGCTCGGCGAGCTTCGCGTTGTCGTCCATCATCTGCGCCAGCAGCTCGGAATCGAGGCTGCCCCAATTGACGCCGATGCGCACCGCCTTGTCGAGCTTTGCCGCGATCTCGATCATCTGCGCGAACTGGCGGTCGCCCTTGTCGCCCTTGCCCACGTTGCCGGGATTGATGCGGTACTTCGACAGCGCTTCGGCGCAGGCCGGGTGCTCGCTGAGCAGCCGGTGCCCGTTGTAGTGGAAGTCGCCAACCAGCGGGACGTCAATGCCCATGCGGTCGAGCTGATCGCGGATGTGCGGTACGGCCGCTGCAGCCTCTGGCGTGTTGACGGTGATGCGCACCAGCTCCGAGCCGGCAATCGCGAGCTCTTTCACCTGGATCGCGGTGCCGATCACATCGACGGTGTCGGTGTTGGTCATCGACTGCACGCGCACATGCGCAGCGCCGCCGATCGTCACCACGCGCGAGCCCCAGCGCACCTGCGCCTGGCGGGTGCGCTTGCCAGCGGGCCGTGCAGGTTCGATGAAGTCGTCCAGCGCCTCGAAGGCATCGGGAGCCAAGCCGGTTGCGTCGCGCAGATCACCCATGCTGATCTCCTACTTCAGTTCGAGACGCGCCACGTTGTCGCGCGTCGACGAGGCGAGGTTGACGGCCCGCCCGCGGAACGCCACCTCGGCGCCTGCGGCATTGCCGATCTTGAGCCTGAACGGCGCGGCGCCATCAAGCACCAGCGTCTCGCCGCTCGCCAGCATGCGCGACACCAGCACCTTCGATTGGCCATCGACCACTTCGACCCAGGTTTCTGCGTTGGCCTTCAGTTGCAGCAGGCCGATGGCCATCGGGATCGCCGAAGCCGCGGAAGTGGCCGGTGCCACGCCACTGGCAGCCGTTGCCGCCAGTTCGCCGACGACCGCCCTGGCGGCCACACCAACCATGGCCGCAGACGCAGCGTCTGCCGGCACCACGGCCGCATCGACAGGCACCGTGGCAGCCGACGGCAGCTCGGCTGCAGCCACCACCGGCGCACTCGCTACGGGCGCTACCGATGGCGGACCTGAGATCGCAGCCTGGATCGACGAGGCCCAGTCGGCCGGCATCAGCAAGACCAACAGCGCCGCTGCGGCGATCAGCGCGGTGACCCACACCGCAGGCGAGGTCAGCGCCGAAAAGCGGACGGGCTCGTGGCGCCCCGGGCGGTCGCGAAACGGTGTGTTGATGCCGCCATCGACCGCGTCCAGCCGGTAGCCCGGTGCCTGCGGCAAGGCGGCCAGCACGGGGGTTGGGTCGATCTTCAGGCTGCGGCAGATCGTCTGCGCCAGCGCGCGCGCGAAGGTCGCATCGGGCAATTCAGACAAGCGATCGGCTTCGAGCAGTTCAAGTTTGCGCTGCGAGACCTTGATCGACGCCGCCAATGCCGCGATGTGCAACCCTTGCGCTTGTCGCGCCGTGCGCAGCAGCGTGCCGGCGCTGGGCGAGGCACCGGTCGTCGGGGTCACACCTGGGGTGCCGGGCTCACTCATTGAATCGCCCCTCAGCAAAGGCTGTGGCCTCGGGCGACTCCGGGAAGCGGTTGCGCAGCTGCTCGCTGAAGTCCGCCGCACCCGGCGCGTTGCCGATCCTTTTCTCGATTCGAGCGGCCAGCCACAGCGTCTGCGCGCTGATCAGACTGGGCACCGCATTGACGCGACGAATGTAGAAACGGGCCCGCTCCACATCACCCTTGCGGTACAGCACTTCGCTGAGGTTGACGGCGACCGCCGGATTGCCGGGCTCCAGCGCATAGGCTCGCACCAACGTCTTCTCGGCATCGTCGGTCTTGCCGCTGCGCGCCTGGCACACGCCCTGGGTCAACAGCGTGCGGGCGCTTTCCTGGTACTGCGGTACGGCCAACGCGCGGAAGAACAGGACGTCGGCTTCGGCGTAGCGGTCCCGCTGGCACAGGTACCAGCCGAAGTTCTGCATCACGTCGGCGTCTTTCGGGTCGAGCTGCATCGCGCGGCGAAAGCTTTCCTCAGCCAGCTGATGGTCACCGAGATTGCCGTAGATCAGCCCGCGCAAGTTGAATGCCGCCGCCACGTTGGGATTGGAGGCGATCGATTTCTTGACCTCATCGAGCGCCGTCGTCATCTGGCCGCGGCTGAAATACGCCCC
>JANXTP010000208.1 GCA_025352345.1 Burkholderiales bacterium
GTGAAGTCGTTTCCGGTCACGCCGCGCATCACGCTGCGGCCCGACGAGCGCGTGCAGAACTGGCTGCTCAGCGTGTCGGCCAGCGACCGCTCGGGCCTGCTGTATTCGATTGCCCGCGTGCTGGCGCAGCACCAGATCAACCTGCAACTCGCCAAGATCACCACGCTGGGCGAGCGCGCAGAAGACACCTTCCTGATCGACGGTGCCGCACTGCGCCACAACCGCACGCAGATCTCGATCGAGACGGAATTGCTCGATGCGATCGCAGCCTGAACAACCACAGTTCACTCGATGTCCCTGACCCCGGTCAGCGCCTCCGACTGCCTGGCGCGACTCGATCAGTACGACACCGTCATCGATGCGCGATCGGAAGGTGAGTTCGCGCTCGATCGACTACCCGGTGCCGTCAACTGGCCCAGCCTGAACGACGCCGAGCGGGCGTTGGTCGGCACCGAATACAAGCAGGTCTCGCCCTTTGTCGCCCGCAAGCGCGGTGCGGCGCTGGTGGCCCGCAATGTGGCCATGCACATCGAGCGCCATGTGCTCGACAAACCCAAGGACTGGCAGCCCCTGGTCTATTGCTGGCGCGGCGGCCAGCGCAGCGGGTCGCTGTCGCTGGTGCTCAGCCAGATCGGTTTTCGCGTGCAGCTGATCGAAGGCGGCTACCAAGCCTACCGACGCGCGGTCATGGCCGCGCTGGAAGTGCAACCGCTGCAGTTCAGGTTTCGCGTCGTCTGCGGCAAGACCGGATCGGGCAAGAGCCGCCTGCTCGCGGCGCTGCAGGCACAGGGTGCGCAGGTGCTCGATCTGGAAGGCCTGGCCAATCACCGTGGCTCGGTGCTGGGCCTGGTGCCCGGCAGCCCGCAGCCGACGCAGAAGCACTTCGATTCGCGCCTGTGGGACGCGATGCGCCATTTCGATCCGGCACAGCCGGTGTGGGTGGAAAGCGAGAGCCGCAAGGTCGGTGAGTTGCGCGTGCCAGAACGGCTGATTGAATGCATGCGAGCCTCGCCGTGCGTCCACCTCGACCTGCCGATCGATGCCCGTGTGGCACTGTTGATGGCCGACTACGACTTCTTCGTCAACGACGTGCCCACGTTCTGCACAAGGCTAGACGCGCTGCGCCCGCTGCGCGGCAACGAGGTCATCAACCAGTGGCAGGCTGCCGCCACATCAGGCCGCATCGAAAGCGTGGTGCGCGAGTTGCTGGTCAGCCATTACGACCCGGTCTACCTGCAGTCGATGCAGCGCAATTTCGCCGGGTTTGGCGATGCGCTTCGGGTGGAGCCTGAAAACGGCGACGCCAGCACGTTGGCTGGCGTCGCGCAAGAGCTGCTGCAGTCCTGACCGCCAACGATAGGTGATCAGGGGGGAATCACATCACCCCATGTGCAGGCCGCCGTTGACCGAGAAATCGGCCCCGGTGGCAAATCCCGATTCATCCGACGCCACCCACGACACCATCGACGCGATGTCGTCTGGCGTGCCCAGGCGCTTGACCGGGATGCCGGCGATGATCTTGTCGAGCACGTCCTGGCGGATGGCCTTGACCATGTCGGTGGCGATGTAGCCGGGGCTGATGGTGTTGACCGTCACACCCTTGTTGGCCACTTCCTGCGCCAGCGCCATCGTGAAACCGTGCATGCCGGCCTTGGCGGCCGAGTAGTTGGTCTGGCCGAATTGGCCCTTCTCGCCATTGACCGAGCTGATGTTGATGATGCGGCCCCAGCCTTTTTCCAGCATGTCCTCGATGACCTGCTTGGTGACGTTGAACAAGCTCGTGAGGTTGGTCTCGATCACCGCGTCCCAATCGGCGCGGCTCATCTTGCGGAACATGCCGTCGCGGGTGATGCCGGCGTTGTTGACCAGCACGTCGATCGGGCCCAGTTCAGACTTGATCTTCTGGAACGCGGCGGTGGTCGAGTCCCAGTCGCCGACATTGCCGACCGAGGCGTGGAAGTGATAGCCCAGAGCGGTTTGCTCGTCGAGCCACTTCTTGAAGTCCCGGCTCGGGCCGCAACCAGCCACCACGGTGAACCCGTCCCGGTGCAGGCGCTGGCACATGGTGGTACCAATGCCACCCATGCCACCGGTCACGTACGCTATTTTCTTGCTCATTCGTCTCACTCCTCTGTGTTGTTCTTGAGTGGGCTGACCAATATCAAGGTTGAGCCCTGAGGGGCTCCCGGGTCAACCGGGTTGTCACCGAAGCCCGGTGTGGTTTCAACGCTCCAGCGCCATCGCAATCCCCATGCCGCCGCCGATGCACAGGCTGGTCAGGCCCTTCTTGGCATTTCGCTTCTGCATTTCGTGCAACAGCGTGACCAGCACACGGCAGCCAGACGCGCCGATCGGGTGCCCGATGGCGATGGCGCCACCGTTCACATTGACCTTGCTGGTGTCCCAGCCCATTTCTTGGTGCACGGCACAGGCCTGGGCAGCAAACGCCTCGTTGATTTCCATCAGGTCGAGGTCGGCCGCCTTCCAGCCAGCCCGGGCCAGCGCGCGCTGCGAAGCCGACACCGGGCCCATGCCCATGATGGCCGGGTCAAGCCCGGAACTGGCGTAGCTGGCGATGCGCGCCAGCGGCGTCAGGCCGAGTGCAGCGGCGCGCGAGGCGCTCATCACCAACACCGCAGCGGCGCCGTCGTTGATGCCCGAGGCGTTGCCGGCGGTCACGCTGCCAGCCTTGTCGAAGGCAGGACGCAGGCCCGCCAGGCCCTCGGCCGATGACTTGCGATTGACGAACTCGTCGGTGCCGAACAGCACCGGGTCGCCCTTGCGCTGCGGAATGCTGACGTTAACGATCTCGTCGTTGAAGCGGCCTGCTTCCTGCGCCGCAGCAGCCTTCATTTGCGAGGCCAGCGCCAATGCATCCTGCGCCTCCCGGCTGATACCGAATTTCTTCGCGATGTTCTCGGCGGTGACACCCATGTGGTACAGGTTAAAGGCGTCGGTCAGACCGTCGCGCAGCATGGTGTCGAGCAGCTTCCAGTCACCCATGCGCACACCGTCGCGAGCGCCAGGCAGCACGTGCGGTGCCAGCGTCATGTTCTCCTGGCCGCCAGCCACGACGATCTCGGCGTCGCCGTCACGGATCGCCTGTGCTGCCAGTACCACCGACTTCAACCCGGAGCCGCACAGCTTGTTGATCGTCATCGCCGGCACGGTGTTCGGCAGGCCGGCAGCGATCGAGGCCTGGCGTGCCGGGTTCTGCCCGCAATCAGCCTGCAGCACCTGGCCCATGATGACTTCGCTGACCTGATCACCGGAGAGCCCAGCCCGCTTGAGCACCTCGGCAATGACGACCGCCCCCAATGCCGACGCCGGCACCTTGGCCAGGCTGCCGCCGAACTTGCCCACACCGGTGCGGGCGGCCGAAACGATGACGATGTCTGTGCTCATGATGAATTCCTGAATTGAGATGAAATGACAGTACGGAGAGAGCGAACGCAGCCGTACAACTTACTGTGAACCCAAAGACAACGCGTTGAAATAGGTCAGTCCCTCGTCATATTTTCTGCCTGACGTAGCGACCGGGTGCCGCCTCGATCACGGCATAGCGCCGGCTGCCGGCGAATTTTGGCGCGGGGACCTGCCGGCCGGCATGGCTGGCCAACCACGACGCCCAATCGGTCCACCAGCTGCCCGGATGTTCCTTTGCCTTGCCGAACCAGTTCTCGGCACTGGACGGCAGGGCTGTGTTGCCGCCAATCCAGTGGCTGCGCTTCTTTTTTGCCGGGGGGTTGATCACGCCGGCGATGTGGCCCGAGGCGCCCAGCACGAAGCGCTTCTTGCCTTTCAGTACCTGCGTGGAGCGATACGCCGACTGCCAGGGCACGATGTGGTCCTCACGCGAGGCGTAGAGGTAGGCCGGCGCGTCGATCAGTGACAAGTCCAGCGGCTGGCCGCACACGGTGAGGTCGCCCGGTTTCATCAGGCGGTTTTCCAGGTAGGTGTGGCGCAGGTACCAGCAGTACATCGGCCCAGGCAGGTTGGTGCTGTCGTTGTTCCAGTACAGCAGGTCGAACGGCGGCGGTGTTTCGCCCTTCAGGTAGTTGCCGACCACGTAGTTCCACACCAGATCGTTGGGACGCAAGAAGCTGAAGGTCGAAGCCAGCTCGCTGCCCTTCAGCAGGCCGCCGCCCTGGTGGCTGTCAGCGCCGATGGAGCGCTCGCGCATCCGCACCATCGCCTCGTCGATGAACAGGTCGAGGATGCCGGTGTCGGTGAAATCGAGCAGGCTGGTCAGCAACGTCACGCTGGCGGCCGGCTTTTCGCCGCGCGCGGCCAGCACGGCCAGCCCAGTGGCGAGCAAGGTGCCGCCGATGCAAAAGCCCAGCGTGTTGATCTGGTCGGCGCCGGTGATGTCGCGCGTCACGTTGATGGCGCGGATCACCGCGTCGTCGATGTACTGGTCCCAGCTCACCTGCGCCATGGTCTTGTCGGCGTTGCGCCAGCTCATCACGAACACCCGATGGCCCTGGGCCACGGTGTAGCGGATCAGCGAGTTGTCTGGTTGCAGGTCGAGGATGTAGTACTTGTTGATGCACGGTGGCACGAACAGCATCGGCCGCTCATGCACCTTGGGCGTCAGCGGCTTGTATTCGAGCAGTTGGAACAGCTCGTTCTCGAACACGACTGCGCCTTCGGAGGTGGCCACATTGCGGCCGACTTCGAACAAGCTTTCGTCGGTCTGCGACACATGGCCCTGCCGGATGTCGTGCCACAGGTGCTGCAGGCCCTGCGTGATGCTTTCACCCTTGGTTTCGAGCGCCTTGCGCTGTGCTTCCGGGTTCAGCGCCAGGTAGTTGCTGGGCGAGGCGGCATCGATCCACTGCTGCACCGCGAAGCGGATGCGTTGCTTGACCTTTTCTTCGCCTTGCAGCTGATCTGCCATGCCCAGCAGCGTGCGGGCGTTCAGCAGGTAGAGCTGGGCGGTGAAGGCGCTGGCGGGGTTGTCCGCCCAGTCGGGCGCGGCGAAGCGGCGATCCCCCAGCACAGGGGTAGGCACCGGCGGCGCCGAGGCCTTGTCGAGCGCCGCGCCGGCCATCGCCTGGAATTGCTGCAGCGACTGGTTCCACAGCGCCGTGGCCTGCTGCAGATAGTCGGTCTGCAGCTGCGCCAGCGACGGCATCGGCAAGGTCAGCGCGCTGAGCGATTTCAAGGTCTCGGCCGCCGAGGCGCTGAGCGTCTGGGCGACTGCGTCGGTGATGGGCGCCATCGGCGCGGGGCTTGCAGGTTCAGGCTTCGCTTTCACTTGTATCCTCATTCCGCTGCCGACGGACCCGCCGGCCTGCCTGTGATCTGGATTGTCGCGCGCACCGCTGACCCTGGTATGACGACAATCCCGAAGCGGTCGATTCACAACCTGACCCTGACGGACTCCGCGATGTACCTGGTGGCGATTGCATGGATGTATGTGGTGCTGATGATGACGGTGGTCGAAGCCACCAGCGCAAACGGCACCGTCCTCGGCGCGATTTTCACCTTTGTGCTTTACGGCGCCCTGCCCCTGTCCGTCGTTCTGTACATCCTGCGCACGCCAGCGCGCAAGCAGGCACGGCTTGCCGCTGAAGCACCAGCTGCAGCCACCGCGGCAGCCGAGACCTCAATGACCGCCGAGCCAGATGGCCGCGACCATGCGCCCGGTGACGCCGTCACGCCGGAACGAAAAGAAGCGTGACACGTCGGAAGCGGTGCACCATGTCCCGCCGCTGACGGCCGCCACGCCGCAGGCCGACAAGCGGTCGCGCGCCAGACCAGGCAGATCGGCCAGCCATTGGCCAGCGTTCAGCGGCACGAAGCGGGGGGCTTGCGCCGCCGTGCCGGGCAGCCGGGCAGTCGCCGGATCGACCCCAAAAGCCTGCAGCACATCTGCGCCGACTTCGAAGCGTCGCGGCCCGATGCACGGCCCGAGCCACACTTCCACCTGACCCGGCTTGCCGCCGCTGGCATCGCACAGCGCCGCCAGCGTGGCCTCCAGGACCCCAGCGGCAAGACCTCGCCAACCCGCATGCGCCGCGGCCACCGCGCCAGGCGCAGCGAACAGCACCGGCAGGCAATCGGCCACCTGGATGCTGCACACCACGCCCGGCTCGGTAGTGACACAGGCATCGGCGTCGTGTCGCGACGCACCAGGGGCGGCATCGGCCGCCGTCAAGCGGACCACCCGGGCACCGTGCACCTGGTTCAGCCGCACCGGCGGCGCGCCTACGATGGCAGCCAGTCGGGTCTGGTTCTGCGCCACGGCCAACGGGTCGTCGCCCAGACCATCGCGGAGATTCATGCTGTCGAACGTGCCGGTGCTGACACCGCCACGCCGGGTGGTCATCAGCGCTTGCACGCCATCGAGGTGCCAGTCGGGGCGCAGCCAATCAGGATCAGGATTCACAGGGGTGTGCTGTCACAGCTGCATCGAGACGATTGTCGATGATGTCATGTGGCAAACCCGCCGCCAGGCAGGTTCACATCGCGCCGCTACACTGATTGGCATGTATTTCGCACGCAGCATTCGCCATTGCAAAAGCTGCGGCGCTGCCGCCGAATACCGGGTACCGACAGACGACAACCGCCCCCGCGCGGTCTGTACCGTGTGCGCTTCGGTGCACTACGAAAATCCATGCAATGTGGTCGGCACGATCCCGGTCTGGGACGACCAGGTGCTGCTATGCCGCCGCAACATCGAGCCCCGCTACGGCTACTGGACGCTGCCGGCCGGCTTCATGGAACTGGACGAGACGCTGGCCGAAGGCGCGGCGCGCGAAACCGTCGAGGAAGCCGGCGCGAACATCGAGTTGCAACCGTTGTTCAGCCTGCTCAATGTGGTGCGCGCCGGCCAGGTGCACCTGTTCTACCGCGCCCGCCTGATCGACACCCACTTCGCGCCCGGGCCGGAAACCATCGAGGCCCAGCTGTTCCGCGAACACGAGGTGCCGTGGGAGGAACTGGCCTTCAAGACGGTGCACGAAACGCTGAAGCTGTATTTCGACGACCGACGCCAGGGTCAATTCGGCTTCCACTGTGTCGACATCGGGTGAACGACGGTTCACCGGCATGCTCGACTCCCTGTCCGAATCCCCCCCCCGAGGCAATGGTCGGCCCGGCCTCTGGCGCCACGGTGCAGCGGCTGACGGAACGGGCGACGCACAGAGCGGCCGCGTGCAGCGCGTGCTGGCGAACACCGTGGGCGGCGTGGTGCAGCCGGGCAAGGACATCGTCGAGGTGGTGCCGCTCGACGACCAGCTGATCCTCGAAGCGAAGGTGCAGCCGCGCGACATCGCCTTCATCCACTCGGGGCAGGACGCCACGGTCAAGTTCACGGCCTGCGACTTCTCGATTTACGGCGGCCTGGTCGCCAATGTCGAGAACATCAGCCCCGACAACGTCGTCGACGAAAAGGGCAACGCCTTCTACCTGGTGCGGGTGCGCACCACGCAGGCCAACTTCAGCGAGAAGCTGCCGGTGATCCCCGGCATGACGGCCGGCATCGACATTCTGACCGGCCGCAAGACAGTGATGTCGTACCTGCTGAAGCCCGTGCTCAAGGTCAAGGCGTACGCGTTGCGGGACCGTTGAACGTTTCCTTATCGTCACAAATCGTCTGGCTGAGGTGACACACGCCGCGAAAGAAGCCCCTCGGATGCATCCGGTGCAGGCCGAAGTGACTGTGCTGGAATTCCGTATCTCGGGCGCCGTCCGCGCTCATCTCGCGCCGACCCGGTGCGACATTCGACAGGCCTCACCATGCCCACCCTCCATCTGACCGCTCAGGGAAAAATCTGCGGCTTGTGGGGCCACACCATCATCAAGGGCGCCGACAGCCATGCGCATCCGCTGAAGTTGGGTGACATCGTCAGGTGCGGCGACGTGATCCTGACCACCCAGGATGGCATCGTGGAACTGACTTCTGACGGCAGTGCCGCCCCGGTCGTGGCCGGCACAGCAGTCGATGCAGTGACCGCCACCGTGCCTGTGACAACCCCAGCGACAGCGTCGGCATCGCGCGGCGAGATCGATCAGGTCATCGAAAAACTGGCTCAGAACGATGCCGCTACCGCTGCCGCTGCCGCTGCCGCTGCCGCTGCCGGCCTGGCCGGCGGCGATGGTGGTGAGTTTCTGCCGGGCCTGCGCGTCGAGCGCATCTCTGAATCGCTGACCCCACCGGGTGTCGGCAACGGCGAAGACACGGCCCCAGGCCGCACCGCGGTCGCCGCCGGCGCCAATCCGCTGGCCGCCGCCAGGGCCAACACCGTAGCGTTGCCTGCGTCGATCGGGCTGGACAACGCGCTGACGATCACGCCGCACGAAGGCAAGCTCGCCAACTACCTGCACTTCTCGGCGGTCGGCGGCAACACCGTCGTTGAGATCAGTTCGACCGGCAGCTTCTCAAGCAGCTACAAGCCAGCGGCGGTCGATCAGGTGATCACGCTGACCGGGCTGAACCTGGTTGGCAGCTTCAGCAACGAGCACCCGGTCATCAACGACCTGTTGCAACGCGGCAAGCTCGTGACGGATTGATGCTGCCCGGACTCAGGGTTCGACGTCCAGCGTGCTGATCCACGGCCCGGTGGCGCCATCGATGCCGCAGTCCCACAGCCGGGCGGCGTCGATGGCGTCGGACACGCCTTCGGCGTAGACCTGAATGCGCAGGCCGTGCAGCAGGCCGACGGTGCTGCGCACGAACAGCGCACGGTGCTCGTCGCGGCCCACACCGGCAATCACCGAGGCGTCGAGCTTCAGGTAGTCGAGGCCGGCCTCGAACAGCCGCGGGATCTGCCCCAGCCGCTCGCCCGCGTGCTCGATGCCGAAGCGCGCGCCGGTGGGCCGCAGCTGCCGGCCCAGTTCACGCAGCAGCTCGAAATGCTCGACCGCCGCGGTCTCGGTCACCTCCAGCCAGATCAACCGTGCCGCCTGCGGCATTGTCCACAGCAAGGCACGCACGCGGGCCGCGAAGCCGCTGTCGAGCAAGGAGGCTGGCGATACATTGACACAGCGCGGGCGACCGTCGTGATCGGCGGCGTGGAGCGCCAGCGCCAGTGCACGCTCGTCGACCGCGCTGGTGAGGCGGCTGCGCACCGCCAGCGGCAGCCAGCGCGCGGCGGGCTCGAAGGCACCGTCGGTGTCGAGCTGCAGGCGCAGCGGACATTCCAGATGCACCAGCTGCCGCTGTGCATTGAGCACCGGGAACTCCATCAGCCGCACCCGTTCGGCCTGACCCAGCGCTTGCTGAATGCGCTGCCGCCATGCGCCTTCGCCGAGAACGGCCAGCGCGCCCTGTGGGTGCGGGCCGAACTCGACGGCAAACGGGCCGCGGCTCTCCGCCCGTGCCAGCGCCGCGTCGGCCGAGCTCATCACCTGACCGGCCTGCATGCCGCGGTGCACCTCGACCGCGCCGATGCACACCGCAGCGCCACTGCCCAGCGTGGGCAGCACGAGGTGCAGCGCCTGCGCGAGTGTCTGTGCGGTTTCGTGGACCACCCCCGGCGCCGGCAGGCACAACGCGAAGTCCGAGCCATTCAACCGTCCGAGGAAACAGCCTTTGACTTCGTCGGCATACGGCTGCAGCGACTGCGCAATCGTCACCAGCATGCGGTCGGTCGCCGCATGGCCGAACTGGCGGTTCAGCGCGGCCAGATCCATCACCCGCAGCAGCACCAGGCCACCCTCGGCCGGGCCGTCTTCGCGTTGCAAGGAGGCAGCCAGCTGGAACAGGAAGTGGCTGCGGTTGGACAGGCCGGTCAGCGCATCGCCGTTGAGCTGGCGGTGCAGCGTGTCGAGCTGCCCGGCCTGCGCCCGCGACGTGACACGCAGCCGCTCGACCAGCGAGTTCATCGCACGTGCCAGCCGTCGCAGTTCGGGCACGCGGGGCTCGGATGCGGTGACGAACTCCCCCTGCTCCAGCGAATGGGCCTGCGCTACCGCCACGTCCAGCGGGCGGCTGATGCGCCGCACCACCACCCAGCCGAGGCCCGCCGCGAGCAGCCCGACCAGCGCCATCGCCAGCGCGGTGCGCAGCGTGCTGGACCACAGCGCATCGTGGGCATACGACACCTGGCTTTCCACCAGCACCTGGCCCAGGGCCCGCCAGCCGTCGGAGACCTGCGCGGTGCCAGACTGCGAGGTGATCGGCACGATGGCCACGAACCACGCGGGTGCCGAGCCCGATGGCGTGCCGGCCTCCCGGTTGAACACCATCTTGCCGTCGGCCGAACGCAGCTGCACACGCCGGTAGTAGCCGGTGTCGAATTGCGCGGACATCAGCAGCGACATCAGTTCCGCATCGCCCTTCTGCTGCGACAGCGCCAGCGCCAGCGAGGCGGCGTTGTCGCTGTTCTTCAGCCGCAACTGCGTTTGGAGCAGGTCGCGCGCCGAGCTGGTGGCCACGCCGATGCTGCCGACGAAGGCCAGCAACACAGTGGCCAGCAGCAGCAGCCAGACTTGACGAATCAGCGACATGATCGCTCCTTGTAATCGATGAATTGGCAATGCAGCGTCATGGCGGGAACCCTTCGGCGCGGGCCTTGGCCAGCACGTCGCGCCAGCGCGACAGCCGGGCCAGCGGGTCGCCGGCCGACTGCACACCAGTGCCCTGCCACAGGCCGTCGGCATTGAAGCTGAACACCGGCGTCAGATCGGGACGACGGGAGGCCGGGCGCAGCTCGGAGATCAGGTTGTCCAGGATCAGTGGCTCGGCATTCGGCTGCGCGTAGAACGCGAGCACCATGTGCGCCTGCACCGGCCCGCCGGGTCCGCCCAGCTGGGCACGTACATAGACCAGCCGCAGCTTGTTCGCCGCGACACCGGCCGCGCGCAGGCTGAAGTACTTGGCGAGCGCGAAGTCCTCGCAGTCGCCTTCGCCTTTGCCCAACATCTCGAACGGGCTGGCCCAGTAGTCGGTCTGCCCCCAGACCTGCAGGTCATCGCGGAACACGATGCGGCGGTTGAAGAAATCGTTGACGGCTTGCAGCCGCGCCGCATCGCCCTGGCTCAGTGCCGCCGCCAGCACCGGGCGCAGCGCCTGCCAGCCGGCCACCGCTTTCGGTCCCTGCACCTGCGCGGCCGAGGCCATGTGGTCGGTATCCCAGGGCTGACTCGCCCAGACCATCGCCTGCAAGCCGCCCGCGAGCACACCACGCGCGATCCAGCGATGCCAGCGGCGGGCGAATGGGGTCAGGGGATCACGGCGATTCACGGGCGTCTAGGTGCGCTCCTGGGGCACGGGCGCCAGGGTGTGAGTGCAGTGCCTTCACAGGAGATAAAGGCGCAACTGCGACGCGTCGATATCGTACGGTCCCGGGCCAACTTGAGCCACCGAAACCGCCAGATCGCCGATCCAATCCGGCTGAGGGGCCGGGATCGGCGCCGAACCGTGCTTGTTGCAATCGAATCACTTTCAGGGGTGGCTTCAGTGTTGCGGGGACATAGACTTGTTACAACTACGTGTTTTCCCTGTTGAATGGCCGAGCGACTGTCACATCGGCCTCTCGCCAAGACAACGACCCATGCGCCATTCCACCACCCTGCTCGCCGCCACCGTCGCCCTGCTCTGCCACGGACAACCATCGCACGCGCAGACAACGGGCATCGGGGGCGATCCCTTGCACCATGCGGTCGAGAGGGCACTGGCAACGAATCCCGAGATGACCGCGCGCTTCAACACGTACCGGGCTGCGGGTGATGCGGTTGACGCGGCACGCGGTGGATTGCTACCTCGGTGGACCTGAACGCCAGCGTCGGCATCGACCGCGACCGGATCACCTCACGACTGCCGCAAAACGAGACGCTGAATCGCCGTGGTGCCGATGGAGGCGCGCAGGGTCCAACTGCGCGCGCCGCTGGGGGTGACTTGCAGGGCAAAGCCGGGCACGCCACCCCTGCATTCGCGGGGAGTACACGGTACTTTTGCACGCGTCTTGTTACCCGCTCTGGCTCCGGCAACCGTTGTCACCATCAGCGTGACTACGATGCGGAAAAACCGCCATCGCACCTGAATGATCCTCAACTCGAAGACGCTGCTGCTGGCGCTGCTGCTGGCCGCTGTCCCCTTGAGCCACGCCGCCCCCGACACCAAGGCGGCTCGGTACTACGAGGATGCGCTGGTCCGCTACGACAAGAAGGATGTCGCCGGCGCGATCATCCAGTTGAAGAACGCGCTGCAGATCGACAAGAACATGCTGCCCGTGCATGTGTTGCTGGGCAAAGCACTGCTGGCGAGCAGCGAAGCCATCGCTGCCGAGGTGGCTTTCAACGAGGCATTGCGACTGGGCGTGAACCGCGCCGAGGTGGTGATCCCGCTGGCGCGCGCCGTGATGGCCCAGGGCCGGCCACAGGAGCTGCTCGACAAGCCGGTGTTCTCACCGGCCGGGCTGCCCGCGGCCACGCAGGCTCAACTCCTGCTGCTGCGCGCATCAGCCGGTGTCGATCTTGGTGGTGCGGCCGCTGCGATGCGATCCATCGAGGAGGCACGGGCCATCGATCCAGGCAGTCCTGATTCCTGGCTGGCGGAGGTGCCGCTGCGCATCCGTGCCGGTCAGTTCCGCGAAGCCGAGGCCGCGGCCGACCGCGCCATCCGGCTCAGCCCGAGCTCGGCGGAAGCTCTGTACTTGCGTGGCACCGTCGCGCACATCCAGGGCGATGCCACCGGTGGATTGGCCAGCTACGCCAAGGCATTGAAGATTGAGCCGACCCACACCGAAGCACTGGTGTCACGCGCTGGATTGCTGATGGACCAGAAGCGGGTGGCAGAGGCCAGTGCCGACATTGCCGAGTTGCTGAAGTCATCGCCCAACGACCCGCGCGGCTTTTACCTGAGCGCGCTGATTTCCGAGCAAGCGGGCAATACAGCCGCTGCGAAAGCTGCGCTGAACAAGGTCACCGCACTGCTCGACCCAGTGCCGATCGACTTTCTGCGCTACCGACCGCAAGCACTGATGCTGGGCGGGCTGGCGCACTACGGGTTGAACGAGCTTGAGAAGGCCAAAGCGTATCTTGAGGCGGTGCAGCGGACCCAGCCGGGGAACAGCGTCGCCAAGCTGCTGGCGCAGATCTACTTCCTAGACAAGAACACTGAGCGTGCCATCT
>JANXTP010000261.1 GCA_025352345.1 Burkholderiales bacterium
TAACAACCTCTCGACGCGTGATTTTGGGCTATTCAGGTGCACACCAAGAGTCGGTGCGAAACCATTTGTTACACGTCGGCGGACACTACTCCGGCGCCGTCGACACCAATCAAGTGTGTGTGATTTGCTGGCCGGGCCGCCTTGAGTTCTCCTGAGGGCCAACCGATAATTGGTCATCAAATATATGCGGTGGCCTGCACCAAGACCCGCTGAAATTGGCGCACGGAGTCAAAGTCGACCTATCGCCAACTGAACAGCGGCAACGCCCATCGAGTTCAGTGCCTAGTCAGGCGACCACTTCGGAGACGCTTATGCTGGACGATCACACTCCGGGAAAGTTGCTGCCGGCTCGCGATGGCGGCAACCTGTTGCAGGCACCGCTGGCGGCGCCGTCGGAACGCCAAACCATGGAGGCCTGGGAGCGGTTCGTGACGGGTCAGGAGGTGGTGGCTGGCTGTGTGTCCAAGTATGTGTGGTCGTCTTGGCAACGCAGCCGCCGTCTGGGTATCGAGCCTGCCGCGCGACTGGCACCGATCGCGGCGACCGGCGACGGGCTGGAACAGTTGCGTCTACGCAATCAGGTGCTGCTGGCTGCGGCCAAAGGGCTGTTCATGACCACGGCGCACCTTCTGGCGCGCTCAGGCTCGGTCATGTTGCTGACCGACGCACAGGGTGTGGTGCTGGAAATGGCGGGCGACCACGCCACCATGGCAGCAGCGCGTGACATCCGACTCATCGAGGGCGGCAATTGGAATGAGGGCGTGATCGGCACCAATGGCATTGGCACCGCACTCGCCATGCGTACGCCGGCCCAGGTCCATACGTCTGAGCATTTTTGCGCGGGCATCAAGCTGTGGGTCTGCGCTGCCGCACCGATATTCATGCCCGGCACCGACCAGATCTTGGGTGTATTGGACATTTCTTGTCCTCCGGCGAGTTACCAGGTCAACAACCTGGCGTTGGCCGTGGCGTCAGCACGCCAGATTGAAGCGGTACTGGCCGAACGCATCAGCCAGGAGCACCGTAGGCTACTGGAAGCGTGCTTGCAGATGAGCGGGCGCTCTGACTCTGAGGCCTTGCTGGTGCTGGACCGCAACGCTTGTCTGGTGCACAGCAGCGGCAATGCGCCGGGACTGGAGTTGCGCCAAGGTGCCCGGGTTGCTGGCTTGGAGCCAGGCCACTGCATCGAGGATTGGGCCAGGCGTTTGCCAGAGAATCTGCGCTCGGAGTGGCTTCATCCGGTCACCCTGAACGGGGCCTTTATTGGCGGGTTGTTGATGGTCCCGAAGTCGTCGCGCGGCTCGCCTAAGGCGCGGCCCGTGGCAGAAGTCTATGCGAAGGCCGCGTCCAACGACGTTGGCGCATCAGAGCCCACAACGCCAGACAGAGGTGGCTTCACCAAGCTCGTTTGGAACAGTCGGGCGATGCACGCTGCGATCGAAAGAGCTCAGCAAGTCAGCGCGCGGCGTGTGCCGGTGCTGATCCAGGGGGAAACTGGTGTCGGCAAGGAGCTTTTCGCGCGCGCCATTCACGGTGACGATGAGCGCAACGGTCCATTCGTCACCTTCAATTGTGGCGCGACGACCAAGGAATTGATTGGCAGCGAGCTTTTCGGTCATGTGCGTGGCGCTTTCACGGGTGCAACCAACGAAGGGCGGGCCGGACGCTTTGAGTTGGCGCATGGCGGCACCTTGTGTCTAGACGAGGTCGGTGAGCTTCCACTGGACTTGCAGCCTGTGTTGCTTCGGGTGCTCGAAGAGGGCGTGATTTATCGCCTGGGTGACGGCAAGCCTCGTCATGTCAACGTGCGACTGCTGGCCATGACCAACCGCGACCTGCTGCAGGAGGTCGAAGCGGGTCGCTTCCGCCGCGACCTTTACCACCGCATCAACGTCACGCGTGTTCGCGTACCGCCGTTGCGCGAGCGCGAACAGGACATTGAGTTGCTGATGGAGCACTTCAATCTTCAGCTGTCGTTGCGCCATGGCGTGCCCGTGCGCCAATTCAGCGCCGAGGTGCGGGCTGCCATGCGCGCTTACGCCTGGCCTGGCAATGTGCGTGAACTTCGCAACCTGATTGAGAGCCTGTTGTTGACCTCAGACCAGGATGGCGTGCAGCTCGATGAACTGCCTGAAGAGCTGATGGTCGCAGTTCACTTGCCTGATCCGGTTCCGCGAGAACCACAAGCCACGAGTCTGGAAGAAAGTGAACGCGCGGCTATCGTGCGCGCGATCAAGGATCACCAAGGCAACTTGGCCAAGGCGGCACGAGCGCTGGGTGTCTCGCGCAGTACCTTGTACCGAAAGGTAGAGCGCTACCGCCTGGACGATGTCGTGCGGACGATCGACAGCGCCTGATGCGCCGAAGGCCCTCGTACCGGTCGCCCAGCGAACACGAAAAGCGCTTGCTCAAGCGACGCCAGGCGATCGAGCCGCTGATCGGCCACACGAAGTCCGATCACCGGATGGATCGGTGCTGGCTTCAAGGGGCGATGGGTGATGCGCTGTGCTGCGCTGCGAGCTACAACATCCGCTGACTGCTGCGGGCGATCGCCCGCCTCGGCCTGAGAGGAACTTATCGCGCCTTCATGGCTGTGTTCGGGTGCCTTGCATGCTTGCTGCAAGCCTTGCCAGCACGGACACAACTCACCCAGTCGCCGCTGCGAAAACCGCAACGCCTGACGGTGCCCAATCGCCCGTCGTGGTCACTTGCTGCGGTCGGATGAATTCTGCAGGGCCGACTTTTTAGAAGGCCAGATGACAACAGGCTCAGTGAGCGTCGCTGATCAGACCCATGTCGGCGCTGGACATGAAGCCCTCGATGTCCATCAGGATCAACATGCGTTCACCGACGTTGCCGATGCCAGTGATGAAGCTCGTGTCCACCGACGATGAAAACTCAGGCGCCGCCTTGACTGCCTCTTTCGACAGCTGCAAAACGTCGCTGACGGAATCAACGACAGCACCCACGACACGGCCTTTCACATTGAGCACGATCACGACGGTGAAGCTGTCGTAGTCGGCGCTGTCGCAGCCGAGTTTCAGACGCAGGTCGACGATGGGGACGATCACGCCGCGCAGATTGACCACGCCCTTGATGAACGATGGTGCATTGGCGATGCGGGTCGGCGACTCATAGGACCGGATTTCTTGCACCCGCAGGATGTCGATGCCGTACTCCTCACCGCCGAGGCGAAAGGTGAGGAATTCTCCGCCAGCGAGTGCCGCTTTGTTGGCGTTCTCGCGGGCCGCTTCGTGCTGAGCGACATGGTGAGCGTCGGTGATCATGTTCATGGCTGGGTCCTTCCGGGCGGTGTCTTCGTGATCAAAGGTGCAAGGGCGTTGCCGGGGTACGGCGACTCAAAAGGTTTCCCATTCGTCCGCGCTGGTATGGGTGCTCGCAGGGGCGTTGGAGGCCAATGTCGGTTGCTGTGCATGTTGAGCGCGCGGCGCAGGCGGTACCTTGGCGGATGACTTGGGAGCCGGCACATGTTTCGGCGCGGCAGAGGGTCGCATCGTCTTGACAGGCGCGCTCGTGGCGCGCGAATCCAGACGGAAGATGCTCATTACGTCGGCCAGCTTGAGCGCCTGATCCTTGAGGGATTCGGCGGCGGCGGCGGACTGCTCGACGAGTGCGGCGTTTTGCTGGGTCATCTGGTCGAGCTGCACGACCGAGGAGTTGACCTGGCCGATGCCATCGGACTGTTCGGCCGCGGCGGCGGTGATC
>JANXTP010000302.1 GCA_025352345.1 Burkholderiales bacterium
GCGGGTTCGATTCCTGCCGGGGGCACCAAATAAGCCAGTCAGGTTGCTTCACAACCAATCAAGGCCCTAAGTAAATCAACGACTTAGGGCCTTTTTCTTTGTCACGTTGACTCACGAGGGGGCTTTACAGCGCACGCGAAACCGGGGAACACGCCGGGGAACGAGACCCCTGCCGGAGCCAAATTCAGGAATATCCGGCCCGAGAAGATGAAACATATCGACTCGCCTCACATTGCAACTTGAGCAGCAACGCTATACATTTTGTCGTGATCAAGAGTTTCGCTCACAAGGGCCTCGCCGCCTTCTATTCGACGAGCAGCAAAGCGGGCATTCAGCCTGCGCATGCGGCGCGACTTCGTCGGCAGTTGGGGCAGCTCGACCAGTCATCGAGTTCGGCAGACATGAACGTCTACGGCTGGAGGCTGCACCCGCTGAAAGGCGACCTGGCCGGGCACTGGGCGGTATGGGTGAGCGGTAACTGGCGCATGACGTTCAAGTTCGACGGAGCCGATGCAACCGTCGTGGATTACCTGGACTACCACTGAGCAAGGGGAGCGATATGGCAACGATGCACAACCCGCCGCACCCGGGCGAGACGCTGCGAGAGGACGTGCTGCCGACGCTCGGCCTGAGCGTGACGGATGCCGCTGCACAGCTCGGCGTCACGCGGGCTGCGTTCTCGCGCGTGCTGAATGCGCGAGCGGGCATCTCGCCGGAAATGGCGCTGCGCCTGGAGCGCTGGTTGGGTGTCGAGCACGGGGGCCGTGCGGGTGTCTGGCTTGGCATGCAGGCGGCCTACGATCTGTGGCACGCGCAGAAGACTGCCAGGTCGGCGCTCAACAAGATCAAGCCCGTCAAGCACGAAGAGCTTGCTGTCTGACCCGGCACCGCAGCGGCCCTGTGGCAAGGCCATACAGCGCGAACGCGCTCTGATGCACCCGCTTCCCGATGGGGCTGTCACTCGATACGCTTGTCCGTGTCAAAGCAACCCGGGTCGGCCCGCCACCGCTGAAAGGAAAGCTCGATGTTTCTCCTCCGTGATCGAACCAAGTTCAACACCGATGTCGATCTGATCCTTCGCATGTCCTTCGACATCGAGACCGACAGCAGCAAGAATTTGGCCTTCCCGTCGTTCATCGGCTATCTGAGCCACTTGAGCGAAATCTGGAACGAGAAGGGCACGCCAGAGCACGCAGCGGTCCACATGGCCTGCGTCTACTGCAAGGGGCTGGCGGAGAAGGATGACGCTGCGCGGAAGGCTGAGGCGAAGGCACTTCGATCCCGCGTCGCTGAGGCCATCCCTTTGTTTGTCTCGCGCGGGCAAATGACCCCGGATTGGGCTGCGCACTATTCAGGTCTGCTCGAAAAGTACGCCGGCCTCCTGGCTGAGTAGTCGGCGTCCACCAAGCCCATGCGCACCGCGCAAGCCAGCGATCAGCTCGATCGCACCTTGATCTTCAGCGGCACCGCCGCGAAGCCGCAGTCCTGCAGCCGCTGTTCGATCTGCGGCTGAAGCTGGCGCAGCTTGGCCGCCACGCTGGCGTTGGCAGCAATCAATGCCCAGCCGCCGCCGTCGACCGGGCTCGCCGTCACATGCGGGGCAAGCGTCGCGGCCAGACACGGCAACACTGCCGCGTGGCGGCGCTTTGAGTCATCGAGCCGGCGACGCAGCAGCGACAGCGACGCGCTGGCGCTCAGCGCCTGGCTGATCGGCAACGCATCGGGGACACTGACAGTGGTTTTGCTCATACAGCGAACCAGTGTAGTGAAGCCAGGCTTGCAGTGAGCGCCGCCGCTGGGGCGCTGCCGTCATCGGTGCCTGCCATGGTCGGGCGGTAAACTCGAAGGCTTTGCCGCGTCACCCGGCCCCGACGGCCGGCGGGCGCGACGCCAACTCCCCCTGACGCCGCATGTTGCCCAAGATACTCACACAGCTTTTCGGCAGCCGCAATGAGCGGCTGCTCAAGCAATACCGCCGGGTGGTCGTGCAGGTCAATGCGCTCGAATCCAAATTCGAAGCCCTGGATGACGCGGCGTTGGCGGCCAAGACGATCGAGTTCCGACAGCGCCACACCGCCGGTGAAAGCCTGGACGCGTTGTTGCCCGAAGCCTTCGCCGTGGTGCGCGAGGGCAGCAAGCGCGCGCTGAAGATGCGCCATTTCGATGTGCAGCTGATCGGTGGCATGACGCTGCACGACGGCAAGATCGCTGAGATGCGCACCGGCGAGGGCAAGACGCTGATGGCGACGCTGCCGGTATACCTCAATGCAATCGCCGACAAGGGCGTGCATGTGGTCACCGTCAACGACTACCTGGCCAAGCGTGATGCCGAGTGGATGGGCCGGCTGTACAACTTCCTCGGCCTGACGGTGGGCGTCAACCTGCCGCAGATGCAACGCCAGGAGAAACAGGCGGCGTATGCGGCCGACGTGACCTACGGCACCAACAACGAATTCGGCTTCGACTACCTGCGCGACAACATGGTGCAGGATGTCGCCGACCGCGTGCAGCGCGCGCTGTCGTACGCCATCGTCGACGAGGTCGACTCGATCCTGATCGACGAGGCCCGCACCCCGCTGATCATCAGCGGCCAGGCCGAAGACCACACCGAGATGTATGTGCGCATCAACGCGGTGGTG
The DNA here is from genome assembly GCA_025352345.1 of Burkholderiales bacterium. Taxonomy (GTDB): domain Bacteria; phylum Pseudomonadota; class Gammaproteobacteria; order Burkholderiales; family Burkholderiaceae_C; genus PBB1. The sequence goes on from JANXTP010000302.1 coordinate 2,640, forward strand.
CCTCACCTGAAGAAGCAGATCGGCGAGCTCGACCTGCGCACCGGCGAAGGCGTCATCGAGCCGGGCGACTTCACCGTCGACGAGAAGACGCACCAGGTCTACCTGACCGAAGACGGCCATGAGAACGCCGAGCGCCTGCTCGGCGAAGCCGGTCTGCTGGCCGAGGGCGCCAGCTTGTACGACGCGGCGAACATCGCGCTGATGCACCACGTCTACGCGGCGCTGCGGGCCAGCCACCTGTACAACCGCGACCAGCATTACGTGGTGCAGAACGGCGACAACGGCCCCGAGGTCGTCATCGTCGACGAATTCACCGGCCGGCTGATGACCGGGCGCCGCTGGTCCGATGGCCTGCACCAGGCCGTCGAGGCCAAGGAAGGCGTGCCGATCCAGAGCGAGAACCAGACGCTCGCGTCGATCACCTTCCAGAACTACTTCCGCATGTACGGCAAGCTCTCGGGCATGACCGGCACGGCCGACACCGAGGCCTACGAATTCCAGGAAATCTACGGCCTGGAAACGGTGGTGATCCCGCCGAACCGCCCGACGGTGCGCAAGGACGAACTCGACCTGATCTACAAGACCAGCCGCGAGAAGTTCGAGGCCGTCATCGCCGACATCCGCGAATGCCACGAGCGCGGCCAGCCGGTGCTGGTCGGCACCACCTCGATCGAGAACTCCGAGCTGATCTCCGGCCTGCTGCAAAAAGCCAAGCTGCCGCACAACGTGCTCAACGCCAAGCAGCACGCCCGGGAAGCCGAGATCGTCGCGCAGGCCGGCCGGCCCGGTGTGATCACGATCGCCACCAACATGGCCGGTCGCGGCACCGACATCGTGCTGGGCGGCAATGTCGAGAATCAGATCAAGGCGATCCAGGTCGATGCCGCCATCAGCGAAGCCGATCTGCATGCGCGCGCCAAGCAGCTCAGCGACGAATGGCAGGGCCTGCACGATCGGGTGAAGGCCGAAGGCGGCCTGCGCATCATCGCGACCGAACGCCACGAGTCGCGGCGCATCGACAACCAGCTGCGCGGCCGCTCCGGTCGCCTGGGCGACCCGGGTTCCTCGCGCTTTTATTTGTCGCTCGACGATTCGCTGATGCGCATCTTCGCCGGGGATCGCGTCAAGGCCATCATGGAGCGCTTGAAGATGCCCGATGGCGAGGCCATCGAAGCCGGCATCGTCAGCCGCAGCATCGAAGGCGCACAGCGCAAGGTCGAGGCGCGCAACTTCGATGTGCGCAAGCAATTGCTGGAATACGACGACGTCGCCAACGATCAGCGCAAGGTCATCTACCAGCAGCGCAACGAGATCCTCGAGTCGCACAGCCTGATCGCGCAGATCGCCAGCCTGCGCCGCAGCACGATGGCCGATGTGGTGCGCAGCTACGTGCCGGTCGAGAGCCTGGAGGAGCAATGGGACCTCGACGGCCTGTTGAAGGTGCTGCGTGAGGAATGGCAGCTCGAATTGCCGCTGAAGGCCGAGGTCGAGGCCAGCGATTCGATCACCGACGAAGACCTGGTCGAGCGCGTCGCCACGGCGGCCGACGAGCTGTTCAACGCCAAGGTCGAGGCGGTCGGTGCCGAGCAGTTCCAGCCCTTCATGCGGATGATCTTCCTGCAGTCGATCGATCAGCACTGGCGTGAGCACCTCGCCGCGCTCGACTACCTGCGCCAGGGCATCCACCTGCGCGGCTATGCGCAGAAGAACCCGAAGCAGGAATACAAGCGCGAGGCCTTCGAGCTGTTCAGCCAGTTGCTCGATGTGATCAAGATGGACGTCACGCGCACCCTGATGACGGTGCGCATCCGCTCGGCCGAAGAGGTGGCGCAGGCTGCCGAGGAAATCGAGCAGCGCGCCGAGCAGATCTCCAACGTGACCTACACCCACCCGAACGAGGATGGCAGCCTGTCGTCGGAGCCGGCGCCCGCTGCCGACCCGGCGGTGCAGGTCGCGGCAGCGATGTCACAACGCGCCCAGGCCTCCGCGACCGACCTGCCCCGTGTCGGCCGCAACGACCCCTGCCCCTGCGGCAGCGGCAAGAAGTACAAGGTCTGCCACGGCAAGCTCGCCTGAGCACGGCGCGGACTGATTCAGCGTCACCCTGAGGACCTCGCGATGGCCGTCAATCTGCAAGCCCCGAATCCAGCTGACCTGAAGCCGGTGCCCGGCGTGCAGCTCGGCACCGCGAGGGCCGGTGTGCGCAAGGCCAACCGGCGCGATGTGCTGGTCGTCACACTGGCCGAAGGCTCGCAGGTGGCGGGCGTGTTCACCCGCAACCGCTTCTGCGCGGCGCCGGTGCAGCTGTGCCGGCAACACCTGGCGATCGAGCGTGGCACGGCGCCGGGCATCCGCGCGCTGCTGGTCAACACCGGCAATGCGAACGCCGGCACCGGAGAAGACGGTCTGGCGCGCGCTCGATCCACCTGCGTGGCATTGGCCGCGCACCTGGGCGTCAAGCCCGACCAGGTGCTGCCGTTTTCCACCGGCGTGATCATGGAAACGCTGCCGAACGACCGCATCGAAGCGGGCTTGCCCGCAGCGCTGGCCGATCGGGATGCCGACCACTGGGCGCAGGCCGCTGAAGCCATCATGACCACCGACACGCTGCCGAAAGCGGCCTCGGTACAGGTTCAGATCGGTGGCAAGACGGTCACCGTCACCGGCATCGGCAAGGGCGCCGGGATGATCCGCCCGAACATGGCGACGATGCTCGGTTTCATCGCCACCGACGCGGTGCTGGCGCCTCAGTTGCTAGAAACCTTGACTCGCGAGACGGCCGACCACTCCTTCAACCGCATCACGATCGACGGTGACACCTCCACCAACGACTCCTTCGTGCTGATCGCCACGCAGCAGGCCGGCCATGTGCCGATCACGCAACTCGCCAGTGGCGACGGTGCGGTGTTGCGCGAGGCGGTTGAAGGAGTGGTCGGCCGTCTCGCGAGTCAAGGTTTCTAGCAACTGAGGCGCCAGCACCGCGTCGGTGGCCACGAAGCCGAGCATCGTCGCCATGTTCGGCCGGATCATCCCGGCGCCCTTGCTGATGCCGGTCACCGTGACCGTCTTGCCGCCAATCTGCACCTGCACCGAAGCCGCTTTCGGCAGCGTGTCGGTGGTCATGATGGCTTCGGCGGCCTGCGCCCAGTGGTCGGCATCCCGATCGGCGAGTGCCGCAGGCAGGCCGGCTTCGATGCGGT
>JANXTP010000293.1 GCA_025352345.1 Burkholderiales bacterium
CGACCACGAACTGGTTGTCGCTTTGATAGGCGCTGTGCTCCCAGTCGCCGCGGGGCTCGATCACCATGCGCACCCGGTCACCGATCTGTACCGTGGAGACGGTTTGCACCGGCGTTCCGAAGTCGGTCACGTCCAGGCGACGACGCAACGCATCGGGCAGGCTGGACTGCAGGAACTCGACGACCAGGCCCTTGCCCTGCTGACGGATGTCGACACCGACCTGGTTGTTCGCCAGATCGACCACCACACGGCCGGCGCCGTCGGCACCACGCCGGAAGTCGATGTCCTTGAGCGGCAACTGCTGACGATTTTGCGGTTCGGCAAACCGGGTCGACGGCTGGATCGCGGTACCGGTGGCGCTGGCCACCTCCGGCGAGGCGCTCGATTCGAGCACGATCACCAGCGCCTTGCCTTGCAGCTCCGCGCGGTAGGTGGCCGGCTGACGCAGGTTCAGCACCAGGCGCGTGCGCTCTTCAGATTGCGCGATGTTGACCGAACGCAAATTGCCCTGATTGACATCCACCACCGGTTTGCCCGTTGCGTTGCCCACACCGGGCAGGTCAATGGCGATGCGTGGTGGCGTCTGTACGACGAAGCCCTTCGGGAGCGCTGCGAGAGGCTCCGACAGCTCGATCCGAATGACTTCGGAGCCTGCCTGCAGTGAGCTGTTGATTGACTGGATCGCGGTCTGCGCCAGGGCCGAGACAGAAGCGCTGCACAACACTGCCAGCGTCCACAGACGCACCCGCCATTCACTACCCATGTTGATTTTGTCCTGCATGGCCTTCATCGAGCGTTCTCCTGGAGTTGGATCGAACTGGTGCGCTCGATCCATTCACCTGATGCGTCCTGCACGATCTCCCGGAGGGACATATCGGTTTCTGTGATCTTGATGATCTTTCCGTAGTTCTGGCCGATGTAATCGCCCAGCTTGACTTGGTAAAGCAGCTTGTCGACCTTCAGCAGCACAAACGGCTGCTTGCCGCGAGTGACGCTGCCCACCATCGTGACGCTGTCGAGTGGATATGCTTCCAATGGCTCGGGACGGCGGTTGATCTCGGACTGCAGCAGTGAATTCGGCTGCCGCGACTCCTGCTTGATGGCCACCGCGAGTTTTTGCGAGCTGAACGGCTCGACCACTTCGCCAGCGGTGTAGGGCTGCGGATCGAATTTCTTCGGTGGCGAGATCGGCTGCACGTTCGGCTTGACTTCCTTGCGCTGCTGATCCATCCATTGCGCCAGCTCCTGCTGGTCGCCGCTGCAGGCGGTCAACAGCGTCGCACAGCAGGCCACGACAGCGCCAGCACGGCAGGTACGAAGACCGCTCATGGGTTGCCTCCGGGCTTCTTCGCGTTGGCTTTGCGTATCGAGTCCAGTTCGGTGGTGTCGAGGTAGCGGTAGGTGCGCGCAGTGGCCTCCATCACCAGCACATCACCGCCGGTTCGGTTACCTTCAATCGAGATGTCGTGCAGCGTGACGATGCGAGACAGGTTCGACACGTCGGCAGCGAAGGCGCCCACGTCGTGGTATCGCCCCGACACCCGCAGAGCGATCGGCAGTTCGGCGTAATAGTCCTTCACCACGCTCTGCCCCGGGCGGAACAACTCGAATTGCAAACCACGGCCCAGGCCAGCCTGGTTGATATCGGACAGCAACGCGTCCATTTCAGCCTTGCCCGGCAACTGTTTCTCGAGCTGCGTCACGTATTCCTCGACCTGCAGCTTCTGCTTGCGCAATTCGCTGAGATTGACCGCCTGGCCGAGCTTGTTGCGGTAGTCGTCCTTGAGCGCGGGCTCCTTGGCGACTTCGGCATCGAGCTCGTCATGCGCATCGGAGAGCAGCATGAACCAGCCGATCGCGACGACCACGGCGACCACGAAAAGCCAGGCGACCAGCTTCGGCAGTGCTGGCCATTGGCCAGGCTGGTTGAGATTGAGGCCTTTGAACTGCGACGCGGCGTCCTGGAGCACCGTGTTCATGTCGGTGCTGCCGGCGGGGATGGTGGGAGGTGATGAGGTCGCCATCGATGTCACCCCTTCTTGGCTGCAGGTGCCTCGGGCACCGCGCCGGGTTGTTGCTGGGGTCGCTTGACGCTGACTCGCAGCGAAAAGTCGAACAAGCGCTTTTGCGAGCGGTCGGCGGCCTGCACGCCGGAGACCTTGATCTCGACGAGTTCCGGCTTGACCAGCCATTCCGAGTTGTAGGCGGTGTTGCGCAACAACTCGGACACCCGTTCGTTGGTCTGCGCGACGCCGAGGATGTTGAGCACCTGGCCGGTTTGCTTGACCGAGGTCAGGTAGACGCCTTCCGGCGTTTGCCGCACCAACTCGTTGAGCAGGTGCACTGGCACGTTGCGGTCGATCTGCAGGTCCTCGACCGCCTTCTGTCGCGCCTTGAGAGACTCGATCTCGGCCTTCAACGCAGCGATGTCCTTGATCTGGATCTCTAGCTTGCCGATCTCGGCGGTCAGGTAGGCGTTGCGCTGCTGCTGCGACGAGGTCAGTTGCTCCACAACGCCGTACCACACCCCCACGGCGAGCGCGCCAAAGGCGGCGGCGACACCAACGCCGACGAAGAAGGCAATCTTCTTGCGGCGGCGCTTTTCCTCCCGGTGCGGGAGCAGGTTGATCAGGATCACTGGGCAAACCTCCGCATCGCCAGGCCGCAGGCGGTCAGGTAGGAGGGAGCCTCTCGACGCAGCTTGCTCTCACGCACAGCACCGCCGAGTTTCATGTTGTCAAAGGGGTTGACGACCATCGACGCGAAGCCGGTCAACTCGGTCACGCGGTCCTTCAGGCCTGGCAAGGTCGCGGTGCCGCCAGCCAGCATCACGTAATGCACCTTGTGGTGCGGCGTGCTGGTGAAGAAATACTGCAGAGCGCGGCCGATTTCCTGCGACAGGCTGTCGACGAACGGCGCCAGGATCTGCTGGTCGTAGTCTTCCGGCAGGTCGGAGGCGAGCTTTTTCTGCTCGGCCTCCTCAAAAGAAAACCCGTACTGCCGCGAAATCAGCTGCGTCAGCTGCGAGCCTCCGAAGGCTTGGTCGCGGTCGTAGAGCATTTCGTCGTCGCGCAGCACTTTCAGGCTGGTGGTGTCGGCGCCGATCTCGAACAGCGCGATCAACGCATCGTGACCCTCATTGGGCAACGCACTGACAACCCGGCTCATTGCCAGGCGAGAGGCATGCGATTCGATGTCGAGCACCACCGGACGCAACCCTGCTGCTTCGGCCAGACCTTGCCGGTCCTGCACGCGGTCCTTGCGCGATGCGGCGATCAACACCTCCACATCGCCGACCGAGGTCGGGCTGGGTCCGACCACGCAGAAATCGAGGCTGACTTCATCCAGCGAAAACGGGATGTACTGATTCGCCTCGGATTCAACCTGCAGTTCGAGTTCTTCCTCGCGCAACCCGGCGGGCAGCATGATTTTCTTGGTGATGACCGACGATTGCGGCATCGCCATCACGACGTCCTTGGTCTTGCTGCCGCTTTTGCTGACCACTCGGCGCACCGCATCGGCCACCTCATCGAATTTCTCGATTTGGCCGTCGGTGATCCAGCCTTTCTCGAAACTCTCGGCGGCAAATCGTTCCAGTATGTAAGCACCGGTGTCGTCCTGCCCCAATTCGACGAGCTTGACGCTGGACGAACTGATATCGAGCCCGATCATCGGGGGGTATTTACGGCCTAACAGGGTGTCTAGAAAGCTCACAGACTTGGCCCTCCGACGCGCCGATATCAGCGGTGGAATGTTAAGAAGTTACTTGAATGCTAGCAGTAAAGCCTATGTGCACCCATAGAAAACAGGTCTCACCAACGCGCATCCGTTGTGAGTTGCACACGCTGCGGACGCTTGGTTATCGGTGCTTCTGCACATCTCATGAGGAGTTTCTTGGAACCAACCGTGTCCGTTCCCGTTTGAAAAGGGGGCACTGACCCCTAGTTCCTATAATCAAATTCAAAATCAATGGAGCTCCATGAGCGATTCCAAGCGCGACGGCAGCGCCGCTGCGTCGCCCCGCCCCCGATCGAGTTCGTGGGCCCGCAGTCTGGTCAAAGCGGTGACCAGCGTTTTTGGGCTGATCACGGCCGGCACACTGGCGGTGGTGATGCTGGTCGCACTCGCGCTCGCGGTGGCCTACCCCAACCTGCCCGAGATCGGCGGGCTGGCCGATTACCGGCCGAAGCTGCCGATGCGCATTTATTCGGCTGACGGTGTGTTGCTGGGCGAAATCGGTGAAGAGCGACGCAACTTCGTGCCTGCGGCGCAGATCCCGAAGGTGATGAAGGACGCCGTGCTGGCGATCGAGGACGCCCGCTTCTACCAGCACAGCGGCGTCGACTACCTGGGCGTGCTGCGCGCCGGACTGGCCAACTTCGGTGAGTCGCGCAGCCAGGGCGCCTCGACGATCACGATGCAGGTGGCACGCAACTTCTACCTGTCCACCGAAAAAACATTCACGCGAAAGATCTACGAAATCTTGCTCGCGCTGAAGATCGAGAGCCTGCTCGGCAAGGACCAGATCCTCGAGTTGTACATGAACCAGATCTACCTCGGCCAGCGCGCCTACGGCTTCGCATCGGCCAGCGAGGTGTATTTCGGCAAGCCGCTGAACACGCTGTCGATCGCCGAGGCGGCGATGCTGGCCGGGCTGCCCAAGGCACCGTCGGCCTACAACCCGATCAGCAACCCGAAGCGTGCGACCGTTCGCCAGCTCTACATCATCGACCGGATGCTGGAAAACGGCTTCATCACCGCCGAGCAGCACGACGCGGCGCGGGCGCAGAAACTGGTCTACCGCGCACCGTCGGAAACCCCCGTGCACGGCGAGTACGCGACGGAAGCGGCCCGGCAGTTGGTCTACGCGCAATACGGAGAAGACGCTTACACGGTCGGCCTGAACGTCACCCTGACGATCAACTCGAACGACCAGTCGGTGGCTTATCGCGCGCTGCGGCGCGGCATCCTGGACTACGAGCGACGTCAGGTTTACCGCGGGCCCGAGGCCTACATCGACCTGCCTGCCGATGCGCGCGACGTGGACACCCGCGTGGCCGAGGCCCTGGGCGACCACCCCGACAACGATGAACTGAAGGCCGGCGTGGTCCTCGAAGTGAGCACCAAGAAGCTGGTCGCCGCGCTGCAAAGCGGTGAAACCGTCACCGTCACCGGCGATGGCCTGAAGCCGGTGACTTCGGGCCTGGGCGACAAAGCGAACCCGAAAACACAGATCCGCCGCGGCGCGGTGATCCGTTTGACCAAGGGCGCCACCGGCATCTGGACCGCGACCCAGCTGCCCGAAGTGGAAGGCGCTTTCGTCGCGCTCGACCCCCGCACTGGTGCGATCGCCGCGATGATCGGTGGCTTCGATCAGGCCAAGTCCAAGTTCAACCATGTGACGCAGGCGTGGCGGCAGCCGGGCTCCAGCTTCAAGCCTTTCATCTACTCGGCGGCGCTCGAAAAAGGCTTCTCGCCGGCGAGCGTCATCAACGACGCGCCGCTGTTCTTCGATGCCGACAGCACTGGCAGCCAGCCCTGGGAGCCGAAGAACTACGACGGCACCTTCGAAGGCCCGATGTCGATGCGGCGCGCGCTGGCCAAGTCGAAGAACATGGTGTCGATCCGCATCCTGCAGGCCATCGGTGCGCCGTATGCGCAGCAGTGGGTGACGCGCTTCGGCTTCGAGGCCGACAAGCACCCGGCCTACCTGACCATGGCGCTGGGCGCCGGATCCGTCACGCCGATGCAGATGGCCAGCGCTTATGGCGTCTTCGCCACCGGCGGCTACCGGGTCAATCCGTACCTGATCAGCAAGGTGACCGACTCCCGAGGGCATCTGGTGCACAAGGTCACCCCGCCTGTGCTCGATGAGTCGATGCGCGTGCTGAACCCGCGCAACGCCTTCATGATGAACAGCCTGCTGCAGGAAGTCACCCGCTCGGGCACCGCGGCGCGGGCGCAGGCCATGCTCAAGCGCACCGACGTGTACGGCAAGACCGGCACCACCAACGATTCACACGACGCCTGGTTCTGCGGATACCAGCATGAGCTGGTGGCGGTGGTGTGGATGGGCTATGACAACCCGCGCAAGCTCGGTGACCGCGAAACTGGTGGCGGTCTGTCGTTGCCGATCTGGATCGACTACATGAGCGTCGCGCTGAAAGGCCGCCCGGAAAGCGAGCCTCTGCCGCCCGAGGGCGTCGTCAACATCGGCGGCGAGTGGTACTACGAGGAGTATGTGCAGGGCGGCGGCGTCAGCAGCCTGGGCCTGGACAACAGCACACCGAAACCTCCCAACTCGGACGAGCGCAAAGGCATCCTCGACCTGTTCTCGCGCTGATGTCGCGCTGATGCCGGCGGAGGCACCGCCGCATTCACTCAGCCCCCGCTGAACACCAGTGGCTTGCAACCCTGTTCGCTGGCGCACGTGGAAAGTACCGCGTGAAAATCTCCGCCGTTGCGCGTGTCGCGCCAGCCGCCATCGATGCGCTTGAAATGAAAGCCCCCGCGGCGCGCGGCCAGCCACAACTCCTGCAACGGTGGCTGGGTGTTGACGACGATCTTGCTGCCGTCGGGGAAGCTCAGCTCCAGCATGCCGCCGGTGCGGTTCGCATCGATGTCGATCACGTCGTTCTGCAACCAGCGGTCTACCGTCGCTTCGATCCCGGCCAGCACGCTACCGGCCACCTCGCGGAACTCGACGTCGGACAAGGGCGTGTGGGGGGCAGCGGCGGGCATGGTCAGTAGAATTCACTTGATGTCGGAACAATCAGAAAGTTTAGTCCTGAGGGGCTGCCAGCCCTTCGCGATGGCCGCGTTGATCACCATGGGTTTGTTGCTGACGGCGTGCGGGCAAAAGGGCCCGCTGACGCTGTCCCCCCAGGCGAAGGCACCGCCCACGGCAGTCGCCGCCCGTCCGACCCCCACGTCGTCCGTCACGCCAGGCTCGATGTCAGCGATCCCACCGGACCCGGCGGCCTCGACCGCGCGGCCGTGGGGCAGCCCTGCGCGATGAGGCAGTGATGAACACCGTGACGAACCTCCCCGGCTCGCCTCAGGTCGCTTACCGCGGCGACGTGCTGATGCTTGAAGACTGCGCAGTCGCCGATCTGGCCGCACGCTTCGGCACGCCGCTGTATGCCTATTCGCAAAGCGCGATGCTTGCGGCGCTGTCGGCCTACCAGCGCGCGCTCGCGGGCCGCGATCACCTGATCTGCTATGCCGTGAAGGCCAATTCGAACCTGGCGGTACTGCAGACCTTTGCGCGCGCCGGTTGCGGCTTCGACATCGTGTCGGCCGGTGAACTGGCCCGGGTGCTGGCCGCGGGCGCAGCGCCATCGAAGGTCGTGTTCTCCGGCGTCGGCAAGACCCGCGCCGAGATGCAGCAGGCGCTCGATGTCGGCGTGATGTGCTTTAACGTCGAAAGCGAGGCCGAGCTGGAAACGCTGTCGGCCGTCGCCGTGCAGGCCGGCCGCACGGCGCAGATCAGCCTGCGCGTCAACCCCGACGTCGACGCGAAGACGCACCCGTACATCTCCACCGGCCTGAAAGGCAACAAGTTCGGCATCGCGCACGAGCGCGCTGTGGCGGTGTATGCCCGCGCGGCGCGCTTGCCGGGCATCGAGATCGTGGGCATCGACTGCCACATCGGCTCGCAGATCACCGAGATCGACCCCTACCTCGACGCACTCGACCGCATGCTCGATCTGGTCGAGGCGATCGAAGCCACCGGCGTGACGCTGCACCACCTCGACCTCGGCGGCGGCCTCGGCATCACCTACGCCGACGAGCAACCGCCGTCGGCCGGCGAGCTGATCGGCGCGCTGCTGCAACGCATCGATGCACGCGGGCACGCACACCGCCAACTGATGTTCGAGCCCGGCCGCTCGCTGGTGGGCAATGCCGGCGTGCTGGTCACCGAAGTGCTGTACCTGAAGCCTTCTGACGACGCAGATGGCAAGCACTTCTGCATCGTCGATGCCGCGATGAATGACATGGCGCGCCCGGCCATGTACGAAGCCTGGATGGGCATCGTGCCCTGCCGCCTGCGCGACGGGCCCCCGGTGACCTACGACGTGGTCGGCCCGGTCTGCGAGTCGGGCGACTGGCTGGGCCGCGACCGTGCGCTGGCGGTGCAGCAAGGTGACCATCTCGCGCTGCTGTCGGCCGGTGCCTACGGCATGAGCATGGCCAGCAACTACAACACTCGAGGCCGCGCTGCCGAGGTGATGGTGTCGGGCGATCAGGCCGGGCTGATCCGCGAGCGGGAATCGCCTACTGAGCTGTTCCGCGGCGAGCACCTGCTTCCGTAATACCGGGGCGCTGAGGTAAGCGCTTCTGACGGTCGGCTATCGGACGTCAGGCCAACCGGTAGGTTCCGCTCCGAAGCGGGCGCTCGGTTGACACGATTGGCTTTGGGAAAGCAGTCCGTCGCGGTCGTGGATGATGCTCTCCATCGTCGAGGAGATGGCGGACCGTAAACTGTTGCTGTCCGTGCCTGACAACGCCGCCAGCAAACCTTCAGGGAGATCCGAAATGACATCATTGAGACTCCGCCTGCCGCAGCTCGATGGCGGCTGGTATCTCACTGACGGCGGCATCGAAACGGTGCTCATCTACCAGGATGGCGTCGCGCTGCCGCAGTTTGCGTCGTTCGTGCTGCTGGAGACGGCGGACGGTCGCGACATCCTGCGCCGTTACTACCGGCGCTACCTCGACATTGCGATCGCTGCTCCCGGCGCGGGCTTCATTTTGGAGAGCCCCACCTGGCGTGCGGGCATCGACTGGGGCGCCAAGCTCGGCTTCGATGCCAATGCCATGCAGCGCATCAACGCCGAGGCGGTGGCACTCATGGGCGAGTTGCGCACCGAGTACGTCTCGCGCATCGCGGGACCGATCGTCATCAGTGGCTGCATCGGCCCGCGCGGTGATGGCTACGTGACGGGCGCGCCGATGGATCCGGAGGATGCGCGCGGCGCGCACCAGCTTCAGGTCGACGCGTTGGCCGCTGCGGGCGTGGACCAGATCACCGCCATCACGATGACCTGCGGCGCGGAGGCCATGGGCGTGGCACGCGCTGCGGTGCGCGCCGGCTGCAACAGCGCCATTTCCTTCACCGTGGAAACCGATGGAAAGCTGCCGAGCGGCGAGCCTTTGGGCGCGGCGATCCAGGCGGTTGATGCCGACGCCGAAG
>JANXTP010000319.1 GCA_025352345.1 Burkholderiales bacterium
ACCAGCATCAGCGACACCGTGCGACCGTTGTCCCCATGCCAACCGATCGCGGCCGTGATGGCGTCGTTGGGATCGAAGTTCAAATTGAAGTAGGGCTTCAGGTTCGTGCGGCCCCACCCGGCCAATACGAACCACGGGTCACCGATCTGGAAGTTCAGGCTGCCGCCGACAAACCCGCCCGATGCGGTCTGCAGGGACGGTTGCAAGGTCGCACTCCCTCCCAACGGCAAGCTGGTGTCAACGCCAGCGCGGGTCTGCGTGCCGAACACCGGGTCGCGGTACGCGCCAAGCCCGACATCGGTATCGCCGCGCCGCCAGCGCAGGTTCAGGTCGTGCCCACCACCGCCGTCGCTGTAGCGGTAGTCTCCGATCGTCAGCTTGAACGGGTGCTCGTCACCTGCATCGGCATGCGCCATGCGAGGCAATGCAGTCGACAGCGACAGAGCGACCAACGCCAGCCACTTCATGATGCACTCGCGCCGTCCTCCAGCCGGCAGCCGCCGGGATGCACTACAACCGTGTCGCCCTCGTGCAGCACGCGTCCGCTGGGAACCGGCAATGCCTGCAGGTAAGGCGCGCGGCCCACCCGATACTTGACCACGACCACCTCATCGCTCGGAGCCACGCTGGCGGGGCCTACACAGCGTGCGTCCACATCGGCGCTTACCTCTGCTCGCGGCTGAACGTTGATCACGGTCAGCGTGCGCCACTGGGACTGAGCCTTGTCAGTGAAAACAGAACAACTGGCGGCGGTCACCGAGGTGACGAGGACGGCGACATGGCACCAGTGCGTTCCAGGCTTGTTCATGCATCAACTCCTTCGCGGCGTGCGAACCAGATGTACAGGGTCGGGAGCACGAGAAGCGTCAGCAGCATTGCGGAGACCAAGCCTCCGATCACGACGACCGCGAGCGGTCTTTGTGTCTCCGCGCCGATCGCGTGCGACAAGGCCATCGGCAGCAATCCCAGCATCGCGAGCAGTGCCGTCATCAATACGGTTCGCAGGCGCGTCAGGCTGCCTTGTCGCACGGCTTCGACGAGCTCCATGCCTTCGCTGCGCAACTCGTTGTAGTGCGTCACGATCACAACGCCGTTCAGTACGGCCTGGCCAAATAGTGCGATGAACCCGATGGCCGCTGACACAGAAAGCGGTATGCCGGTCAGTGACAGGGCGACGATCCCGCCGATCAGTGCGAACGGGATGTTTGCGATGATCAACAAGGCACTGCGAAACGACTTGAAGGCATCGAACAGCAGCAGAAAAATCACGAAGATCGACAGCGGCACGACCCACGACAGACGCTTCATCGCGCGCTGCTGATTCTCGAACTCTCCCGACCAGACGATCTCGTAGCCGGTGGGGAGCTTGAGTTCCTTCGCGGTCGAGGTCTGCAGGTCGGCGACCACCGAGCCCATGTCTCGGTCGCGAATGAAGATACCCACCGACGCGACCCGCGTGCCGTTCTCCCGCGCGATGTTCAACGCGCCGCTGGCCATCGTAATGTGAGCCAACTGGACCAATGGGATCTGTGCACCCGAGGGTGCACTGACCAGCAACTGCTTCAGTGCTTCCAGGTTTCTGAACTGCGGCGCGAGGCGCACGGTCACCGAGAAGTGGCGCTCCCCTTCCCACAACTCCGAGGTGGCCTTGCCGGCCAGCGCCGTCTCGATCACGTCCTGGATGTCGCCCACGTTGATGCCGTAGCGCGCGGCCGCATCCCGGTCGATGTCGACTCTAACCTGCGGCAGCGGCCCTTCTCGATCGATGAAGGCTCGCACCACGCCGCGCGTCCCGCGCGCCAGCTCGACGACGCGCGTCGCGAGCCGCCCGATCTCGCTCAGGTCATCGCCCTTGATCTTCACGACGATCTGACCGTCGACCTGCGAGATGCTCTCCAGGACGTTGTCCCGAATCGGCTGCGAGAAAGAGGTTTCCAGTCCGGGCAGCACATCGAGCGCCTTGTCCATCTGCGCGATCAATTGGTCTTTGCTTATCCCGGCTCGCCATTGCGCTTCTGGCTTCAGCCCGACGAAGGCCTCGAACGAATTGAGGATCTTTGGGTCCGTGCCGTCGTCCGGTCGCCCGACCTTGCTCACAACCGTCGCCACCTCGGGCACGGTGTGCAGCTGCTCGCGCACGCGTTTGGCAATCAGTTGCGCCTCGGCCGGCGAGACCGACGGAGGCAGACTCGCGTTGACCCAGATCGAGCCCTCGTCAAGCTCGGGCAGAAACTCCGACCCCAGCGTGGTGGCCAGAAAACCCGCCGCCACAAGACAGAGCACCGCGCCGGCGAGCACCCGGCGTGGGCGCTCGATCACCCAGGCCAGTGCCGGCGCATAAAGCCG
>JANXTP010000341.1 GCA_025352345.1 Burkholderiales bacterium
TCTTCAACGGTCTTTCAGCACACTTTCAACTTGCCTGCAGCGTGCTGCCATCTCCCTGTGCTGCGAGTGCTGGCCGATGTGGGGCTGCTCGGCATGCCCAACGCCGGCAAGTCGACCCTGATTGCTGCGATCTCCAATGCCAAGCCTAAGATTGCTGACTATCCCTTCACCACGCTGCACCCCAACCTGGGCGTGGTACGGGTCGCGCCCGAGCAGAGCTTCGTGGTGGCCGACATCCCCGGCTTGATCGAAGGCGCGGCCGAAGGTGCCGGGCTCGGGCACTTGTTCCTGCGCCATTTGCAGCGCACGCACCTGCTGCTGCACTTGGTCGATTTCGCGCCATTCGATGAGGCGGTCGACCCGGTCGCGCAGGCCAAGGCGATCGTCGGTGAGCTGAAAAAATACGACGTCACCTTGCACAAGAAACCGCGCTGGATGGTGCTGAACAAGCTCGACATGGTGCCGCTGGAAGACCGGCAACGTCGCGTCGACGACTTCGTCAAGCGCTTGAAGTGGAAAGGCCCGGTGTTCCAGATCTCCGCGCTGACGCGTGAAGGCTGCGAGCCGTTGATTCGGGCCATCTACGAGCACGTGGCACGGCTGAAGAATGTGGTGCCGGACGATCCGGATCCTCGCTTTTCAAGCGAGGACAGCCTCGCGCCATGAGCGATGCACTGAAGTCGGCGCGCCGGATCGTCGTCAAGGTCGGTTCCAGCCTGGTGACGAACGAAGGGCGCGGCCTCGATGCCGATGCGGTCGGGACTTGGTGCCGCCAACTGGCGATGCTTGCCGCGCAAGGCCGAGAGGTCGTGATGGTGTCGAGCGGCGCCATCGCCGAAGGCATGAAGCGCCTGGGCTGGGCGTTGCGCCCGAAGCCACTGCACGAGTTGCAGGCCGCGGCGGCCGTCGGCCAGATGGGACTGGCGCATCTGTACGAATCGAAGCTGCGCGAGCACGGCGTGGGCAGCGCACAGGTGCTGCTGACGCATGCCGATCTGGCCGACCGCGAACGTTATCTGAACGCCCGCTCGACGCTGCTGACCTTGTTGAGCCTGAAGGTCATCCCGGTCGTCAATGAGAACGACACCGTCGTCAACGATGAGATCAAGTTCGGCGACAACGACACGCTGGGCGCGCTGGTCGCTAACCTGATCGAAGCCGACGCGCTGATCATCCTGACCGACCAGCACGGGCTTTACTCGGAAGACCCCCGGAAGAATCCGCAGGCGCGCCTGATAGCCACCGCGGACGCCGGCGATCCCGTGCTGGAGCGCATGGCCAGTGGCGCCGGCAGCAGCATCGGTCGCGGCGGCATGATCACCAAGATCCTGGCGGCCAAGCGTGCCGCCAGCAGCGGTGCCAGCACGGTGATTGCCTGGGGTCGGGAGCCTGACGTGTTGTTGCGGCTGTGTGCCGGCGATGCGATCGGCACGGCTTTGCTGGCCCCGACGCAGAAGATGGCGGCCCGCAAGCAATGGATGGTTGACCACCTGAAACTGCGTGGCGCGGTGGTGATCGACGCCGGGGCGGTGCTCAAGCTGCGCGACGGCGGCAAGAGCCTGCTTCCGATCGGAATGGTCGAGGTTCAGGGCGAATTCCACCGCGGTGATGTCATCGCGGTGCTGGATCCATCGGGCACTGCGGTGGCCAGAGGGCTCGCCAATTACGCCAGCAGCGAAGCCCGGCTGATCGCCAAGAAGCCGTCAACCGAATTCGAGAAGATTTTGGGATTCAGCAGCGAGCCTGAAATGATACACAGAGATAATATGGTGATTATCTAAGAAATAAATCTGGCTAATTTTTCCCATCCAGATAACTGATCTGATAATCAATTATTGCGCTGTGGCCCGCCATGAGGAAATAATCCTCTTAGCCCTGTGACTCCGCAGGCTGATCACCCCCACCAGCGCCCGGGTCGTCAACATGATCCGGCGATTGAAGCCCGCCTCTCGGGATGCGGCCAGATTGCGCTGTGCGCGGCAGGAAACGTGACAGTTCCGTGAGTGCGTGCTGGTACACATCGCGCTTGAAATCGATCACCACGTCCAGCGGAATCCAGTACTCGTTCCAGCGCCAGGCGTCGAACTCCGGGTGGCTGGTCGCGCGCAGATTCATGTCGCTGTCGCGGCCAGTCAACTGCAACAGGAACCAGATCTGCTTTTGCCCGCGGTAATGGCCGCGGGCTTCCCGGCGTATGAACCGGTCGGGAACCTCATAGCGCAGCCAGTCGCGCGTGCGAGCCAGGATGCGGACATGGTCTGTCGTCAGCCCCACCTCTTCGTGGAGCTCTCGGTACATCGCCTGCTCAGGGGTTTCCCCGTGTTTGATTCCTCCCTGCGGGAACTGCCATGAGTGTGTTCGAAGCCGTTTGCCCCAAAACACCTGGTTCCTCTGATTGAGCAGGACGATGCCGACGTTGGGTCTGAACCCCTCACGGTCGAGCATAATGAACCCCAAATCTGTAATTGATTTCATTATTGCACCGCGCTGGCAATATGCAAACTCCTCGTCTGCATGGTGTCAAACCTCTGACCTGCCGGCCCGTGCCCATTTCACATCCTTTGCAGCCTTCGTGGCCCCGTTGATGAAAGCGTCCCAATTCTTCATTTCCACCTTGCGGGAAGCGCCCGCCGACGCCGAAGTGGTCAGCCACAAGCTGATGCTTCGCGCTGGTTTCATCAAGCGGCTGAGTGCCGGGATCTACAGCTACATGCCGATGGGATTGCGGGTGATCCGCAAAGTCGAGGCCATCGTTCGCGAGGAAATGAATCGTGCGGGCGCGATCGAGTTGTTGATGCCGCTGGTTCAACCCGCCGAGCTTTGGCAGGAAACAGGGCGCTTCGACAAGATGGGCGCCGAGCTGATGCGGGTGAAAGACCGTCACGACCGGGACTTCATCATCCAGCCGACCAGCGAAGAAGTGATCACTGACATCGCTCGCCAGGAGCTGCGCAGCTACCGTGCGCTGCCGAAAAATTTTTA